>JACAFC010000124.1 GCA_013388515.1 Ignavibacteriaceae bacterium
GATCAGCTGCATAAAAAATGCTATCAGAATAGGTATAGTCGAAATTTTTGTTTGTTACCTCTTCACTTCTCCAGCCAACAGACTTTAGGAGTATCCCAATAAAAAGAACTATTATCAAAAAAGCATTCACCTTAAGTTCTGTTTGTGTTAATCCTGTCTTCTGTGAAATTTTGTCTAAAGGAATCATAGAATATTTTATAACTCCGACTAAAGACCAAACCTTTTGAAAAAACTTTTCTCATCAGAACTTGTATTTCCTTTCACATTTGGCTGTTCTGATAATTCCTTTAGTAACTCTCGTTCTTTCGAATTAATTTTTCTAGGAACGTCAATGTTTACTCTTACGATTTGATCTCCATATCCGGAAGCATTTAGGTGCTTAATTCCTTTATCTCGCATCTTTAGGAGTTTTCCTGGTTGGGTGCCAGGATCAATTTTTAATCGGGCTTTTCCGCTTAATGTTGGAACATCAACATCAGCGCCCAAAACTGCTTCTGGGTAGCTGATGATAAGGTCATAAATAATATCGTCATCTTCTCGTTTAAAATAATCGTGCGGGATTTCCTGAAAAATAACAATTATATCGCCTGCTGGACCATTTCGCTTTCCACTATTTCCTTCACCGCGCATAGTCATGTAGCTGCCTTCATGAACTCCAGCAGGTACAGTAATTTTAACTGTAACTTCTTCCTGAACTCTGCCATCACCCATACATTTACGGCAAGGTTTATCTACAACTGATCCTTCTCCACCACAGTTATTGCAAGTGGTAATATTAACAAATTGACCAAAAACAGATCTCGATACTGTTTTTACTTCACCTGAACCTTGACAAACTGGACATGTTTTTGTTGAAGTGCCGGCTTCAGCGCCGCTGCCAGCACACTGTTCGCACTTAACATGTTTTTTAATCTTAATTTTTTTTGTTGCACCTTTAGCAATCTCTTCAAGCGTTAATTTTAGAGTAACTCTAAGATCCGAACCAGGGCTGCCGGAAGTTTTCCTTTTTTGTCCTCTGCTTCTTGAGCTTCCTCCGAAAAAGTCATCGAAAATGGAACCTCCGCTAAAAATATCTGAGAAGTGAGAGAAGATATCATTAATATCATTAAAGCCTGGTGAACCGGTTCCACTTGCTCTCATTCCTTCATGACCAAATCGGTCGTAACGTGCCTTTTTCTCATCATCGCTAAGAACTTCATATGCTTCAGCGGCTTCCTTGAATTTTTCCTCAGCTTCTTTATTGTTCGGGTTCCGATCGGGGTGATATTGCATAGCAAGTTTTCTGTAGGCTTTTTTAAGGTCATCTTTGCTAGCATTTCGGTCTACACCAAGAACTTCATAATAATCGCGTTTACTCATTAGTCTTACTTTCAGAATTATTTGTGAGTTCGTTAGATGAAGATTTGCTGTTATTATCTTCAAAACTATCTTCACTAACCGCAACTTTAGAATGTCTAATTACACGATCTTTATACAAATAACCTTTTTCAAATTCTTCTACTACGGTGTGAGGTTCAACATTATTAACTTTTTTCTGCATTATAGCTTCATGAAAGTGTACATCGAAAGGTTTGTTTACAGCTTCGATAGGTTTAACTCCCTGGTCGTCAAGGATTTTCATTAATTTGTCGTACACCAGTTTTACCCCATCTTTTATACTTTCAACTTCCTTTGCGTCTTTTAAATGGATTAATGATCGTTCAAAATCATCGATAACAGGAAGTAGTTTTATAATTAATGACTCAGCAGCATATTTAAGCAGATTCATTTGATCGTTTTCAACTCGTCTTTTGTAATTCTCAAATTCAGCTGCCTTTCTTAAAAGTCTATCTTTATAATTTTCTATTTCCTGCTCAGCTAATTTTAATTTTTCTTCAGTAACATTTTTTTCTTTGTTTTCAGAACGTTCTTGTTGAGTATTAGAATCATTTAATGATTCGTTTGAGGGAGAAACACCATTCTCCAATTTTTCATTAGTTTCTTCAGCTTTTTCTTTGTTTTTCTTAAAGTTCATTAGTTCTTCCTATTTCATTATTTCATTTTTTAATGTTTCAGTAAGCATTTTGGCAACATAATCTACAATTGCTATAACTTTTGAATATTCCATTCTTTTAGGTCCAATAATACCTACGTGGCCGGAAACATCACCGAATTTATATTCTTTGGTAATTAAGCTATAGTCAACCAATTTTTGATCTTTATTCTCTTTACCGATTGAAATGTAAACATTATTAGAGTTCATATCTTCGCTTTTATCTAAAATATGGACAATAATATCCTTGTCCTCAATCAGCTCGATTACACTTTGAAAACTTTCTGGATTTTCAAACTCCGGTTGCTGAATTACATTTTTTGCACCAGTGATATAAATGCTGTCGGCATTTCTAACATCTCGAAAAACCTTATCGGCTGAATCTAAAAATAATCGAATAATTGGCTTTTGGTCATCATCTACATCCCGAAATCTTTCCTTGACTGTTGAACGGATTTCTTTGAATGATAATCCAGCAAGTCTTTCATTAAGTAAATTTTGTACTGAATTCACTTGGGATTCCTTTATCTCGGATGTAAACTCCATGGTAATAGTTTTAACTAAACCGCCTTTTATACTTATAACAACCAGAATTCTAGTTGAGGACAAAGTAATAATTTGGAGTTTCTCGAGGGTGCCTGTTTCCAATTTAGGGTATGTTACACAAGCTAACTGATGAGTTATGTTACTCAGGATATTTGATGTCAATTTAATCAAATCATCTTTGTCTTCAATCCGAGTTTCAAACTCTTTATCAATAAGTTTTTTTTGGTTATGATCTATTTCGCTAATATACATAAGTGAATCGACGTAAAATCGATATCCTTTATCAGTTGGTATTCTCCCGGCAGATGTATGAGGGTGATTAATAAACCCGGATTCTTCAAGATCCGACATAATGTTTCTTACAGTAGCCGGAGATATACCCAGATCATATTTTTTGGTAATGTTCCTTGAGCCAACTGGTGAAGCAGTTAAAATGAACTGCTGAATAATGTATCGTAATATGCTCTTTTCTCTATCGTTTAATTCACCTAAAGCCATTTTTTTTATTGTTAGTTTTTAATTCTGGGTTACAAATATATTAAAATTCTAAGGTTTTTTTAGTGGATTTTTATAGTAGTAAGACTAGTGAGCCATTTAAAATAAAAACCCGGCTTAGAGCAAGCCGGGCTTAATAGAAGATTTATACGCTATGCAAATTACTTCATTAAAATCATCTTCTTTGTTTGTTTGAAACCATTACTTCCATTCAGAGGAGTAGCTTCAATTGAATAGAAATAAATTCCGGATGATAAATTCAATCCAGAATTGGTGCTGAATGTACTTTCATGGAAACCAGCAGTTTGAACTTCGTTTACTAACTCTTTTATAACTTCGCCGGCAACATTATATACAATAACTCTAACTTTACTGTCAGATGGAATTGCATATCTGATTACTGTAGCTGGGTTGAATGGATTCGGATAATTTTGTTCCAAACTAAAGGATTTTGGTGCACCGCTGAAATCAATGTTGATTTCTTTTGAGTAATTTTCGGCACCATTGTAATCCAATTGCTTCAACCTGTAAGTGATTTTAGTTAGATTGGTTATACCAGTAGGACTATCTGTAAACGTATAATCTGAAGTCTGAGTGGTAGTGCCCTTTCCTTTAACGAAACCGATTGTTTGCCAGTTGTAGTTCGAAGTTTTTCTTTGGATTTCAAATCCTCTGTTATTTGTTTCGGTTGCGGTTTGCCACTGCAAGCTAACAATTCCATTACTTGTAGATCCAGTAAATGAAACTAATTCAACAGGAATAACTCCGGACTGAACGTACTCAATTGTATATTTTAACAATTGAATTGCATAATTTGGATTGTGAACTCCATTGCTGTAATCATGCTCAACGTAGTAGTAATTCCAAATTCCGGCAAATACTCTTGAACCATAAGGATTATTAGCAATTGCTGCAGAATCTGCTGCTCTTGTAGCTGAGTTAGCGAGTTCGATTACCTCACCATTAGCATCCTTAGGTAATAAGTGTTCAAGTTCCTCAAGCAAACCATGTACTTCTTCAATTGTAGATTCGGTAGTACCATCACCATCATGATCAACCTTAGCTTTGATATCTGTAAACGCAGTAATGTTACCATGGCAAGATTTGCAAGCTTCAACTTTATCGCCAGTAACCGCGTCGGTCATTTTCATAGAGTGATCTGGATGTAATCCATAACCATTAACTCTGTGGGGCATATGGCATGTAACACATGAATTTTCAACTCCGTCGTGAGTTGTAACTCCATCTAAATTAGCTAAACCCCAGTCGTAAGAGTTGCGACCAAGAATCATATCAGTTTGTGGACTGTAGTGCGGATAAATTCTTGTTGGATAGGCCATTCCAGGAGTGTTAAATCTTGTCACATAGCCATCAACGTTAGTTTTAGAATTATATCGGCCTCTATGGCAGTTCATACAGAGCATACCCAAACCGCCTGTACCTTCAGGAATTTTGTAACCATTCATAAGTGAATCTAATGAAACTAAACGAAGTTGAGCTTCATGGTTATTGGTATGTGGATCGTGGCATGTAGCGCAAGATACTGATGGAAAGTTATCAGCAACTTGATCGTAACCAGGAGTAGCTTTGTTGGTTGCGTATTTTACATATGCTGCACCACTGTGACAAGGATAGCAGCCCGAACGGCCAGCAGCAGACAACCCTGCTTTTGGCATATTATAGTGAGCGGATTCTTTATAAAAAATACCTAAGCTGTGTTTAGTTGGTGAGTCATGGCATACCATGCAAACACCGGAAGATAGACTTTTAGCGATATTTTGTTTTGATGGACCCATTGTCATGTGATCATTTCCTGGTCCATGGCAGCTTTCACATCCAATTGTAGCGGTAGGGAGAACTGATGGATACGAAGATGTTAATAAATTCCATCTTGTTTGGTCTCCATAAGTAATGAAAATTTCATTATTAACTGGTACATCTGGTTTATACCAGGTAGTATCCCAACCAGTAGATTTTGCTAAATAACCGAAATTTCCATTATTTGCAGTAGTCTCAAAGCCAGTAGTATGGCACTTTGCACAAGAAAGCCCATAAACACCCTTATACTCGGTTTCTGGCGAATTTTCTAACATTCCAGTTAATCCCCGTTTATAAATCGTGGCGTGTTTTGTTAAAGCCCAGTCGGTATTCGTAGTTGGATGGCAAGTTCCGCAATTAAATCCAGGAGCGAGACTGCCTTTGAAGGTAGTAGCTAAAATTGTGTCGACAGCAGTTTTAGCTCCACCATTAACAGAAACTTGAACAATGTATTGGCCAGCAAGGTCTGGTTTAAAGCGAGCATCAATTCTATCGGAAGTATCGAATGCTGCAGCTGAGCTAGCCGGTTTGCTAAGAATTGACCAAGCAAAAGACGTGACAGCATTGGACCCTGATCCAGTAGTATCAGCTAAGTAATAGACTGACATTTCTTTACCCACAACATCTAAACCGGTAGATACTGTACCAACCCAAGGAGTAACTTTAAGGTCCCCAGGTGTCATAGCTACACGTTTAATTTTTACTGATTGGGCAAAAACCAAACTGGTAGCGCAGAGAGCAATGATAAAGAGACGTACATATCCTTTCATATTTGTCCTCTATTATTTGTTAAATAATGAATTAATTATGTTGTTATTTTCGACACAACTGTTGCTAAATTGCAATAATTATGCCTCGGGCAAAATTAGTTTATAAATGTAAAATTTTTAACTTTTTGAAATATTTAACATTATTTATTCTTAATAGAGAGAGAGTGATATTTGGCATTTTCAATTTCGAGAACTGATTAATTATTTATCATTCACGAATTCGAGGATATTTTTCAATTGTATATTAAATCATTTTATTGGAAAATTCAAGTGTCTTATAACCGATCCCAAATCACAATGTTAAAAAAATCAGCTTTCGAAAATCTTTTAATATTTGACAAGAAATATTTTTTTTTATCTTTACGATAGTGAATTAAATTTTTTGTTCTTATAAAAAATTAACTTATCAAGAAAGGTCGAGGGAACAGGCCCGATGACACCTTAGCAACCGCTCAAACAAAAATGAGAGAGGTGCTACATCCTGCCCCAATTTTATTGCGGGAAAGATGAGTAGAAGAAAATATTAAAACTCTTCGGAAATCTTTCTGAAGAGTTTTTTTTTGGCTGAAATGATAAAATGATTCATATAACAAAATATAAGGAGCAAAAATGAATACAAACAGTTCAAATAAACATCGGTTTGAAACCCTACAGCTGCATGCTGGTCATTCCCCGGATTCAGCAACCAATGCCAGAGCGGTGCCAATCTATCAAACTACATCTTATACTTTTAATGATGCCGAGCACGCAGCAAACCTGTTCGCATTAAAGGAATTTGGGAACATTTATACCCGAATAATGAATCCCACTACCGATGTTTTTGAAAAACGGGTTGCCGCACTTGAAGGAGGTGCAGCCGCACTTGCTGTTTCATCTGGTCAAGCGGCCGAAACATTAACAATTGCCACCATAGCACAAGCTAGCGAAAATATTGTCTCAACAAGTCTTTTGTATGGTGGAACATACAATTTATTTAAAGTTACTTTGCCGCGGCTTGGAATAAATGTGAAATTTGTTGATGGTGACGATCCTTCGGAATTTGAAAAACTTATAGATAAAAAAACTAAGGCATTGTACATTGAAACAATTGGAAATCCAAGATTGAATATTCCAGATTTTAATTCCTTGTCCGTTTTGGCGCACAAATATGGTATACCATTAATTGTAGATAATACCTTTGGTGCAGCCGGGTTTCTGGCTAATCCGATTGAACATGGTGCTGATATCGTTGTTGAATCTGCAACCAAATGGATTGGAGGTCACGGTACTTCAATTGGCGGTGTAATTGTTGATTCAGGAAATTTTGATTGGGCGAATGGAAATTTTCCAATTTTTACTGAGCCAAGTCCCGGATACCATGGGCTTAAATTTGCAGAAGTTTTCGGAAAAAATTCACCCTTTGGAAATATTGCTTTTATCATTAGAGCTAGAGTGGAGGGATTACGTGACCTTGGTCCGGCAATAAGTCCATTTAATTCTTTTTTATTATTGCAAGGATTGGAAACTCTTTCGCTCAGAGTTGAGCGCCACTGCCAAAATGCGATGAAGTTAGCTTATTGGTTAGAAAGTAATAAAAATGTCGAATGGGTTTGGTATCCTGGTCTTGCAAGCCATCCATATCACGAAAGTGCAAAGAAATATTTAAACCATGGTTTATTTGGATCGATTTTGGCTTTTGGTATAAATGGCGGATCCGAATCTGGGAAAAAATTTATCAATAATGTTAAGCTGGCCAGTTTATTGGCTAATGTTGGAGATGCAAAAACTCTGGTCATTCATCCTGCATCAACAACACATCAACAGTTATCTGCCGTGGAGCAAAAACAATCTGGAGTGCTTCCCGAAATGATTCGTGTTTCGGTTGGCCTTGAGCATATAGATGACATTATTGAGGATTTTGAACAAGCTTTAAACAAATCTATTTGATGTGTAAATCTTATTTTTCTCCATAAATCGGAGACTTTTTACTTAAGGAATTATAAAATGCATGAAATTACAGAATCATCAGTATCGCCTAAAATTCAATTTATCGATTTATTCTCAAAAGAAAATCTATTTTTACTAGATGGTGGTGAAAACCTAGAGAAGGTTAGAATTGCATATCAAACGTACGGGAAACTAAATGATGAAGGTACAAATGCAATACTTATTTGTCATGCGTTAACAGGAAATTCTCATGCTGCAGGTATTTTGACTAAAGAAGCCTGGGATGAAAATGGTAATACTGATTTACTAAATAAATACTTTAAAATGTTTAAAGGAAAATCAGGTTGGTGGGATGCACTGATAGGACCAGAAAAAACTTTTAATACAGATAAATATTTTGTTATTTGTTCAAATATATTAGGCAGCTGTTATGGATCAACTGGGCCAGTGAGCATTAATCCTAAAACACTGAAACCCTTCCAAATTGATTTCCCTTCCATTACAGTCAGAGATATTGTAAGAATTCAAAAAAGTTTAATAAAAACTCTTGGAGTAAATAAAATCAGAACAGTTGCCGGAGGCTCCCTTGGTGGAATGCAGGCACTCGAATGGGGAATTATGTACCCTGAGCTTGTTGAATCAGTAATTTCAATTGGTACTTCTGCAAAGCATTCTGCTTGGGCAATTGGTATAAGTGAAGCACAACGGCTTGCAATTAAAAATGACCCTGAGTGGCTCAATGGTTATTACAAGAAACAACCTGCAAAAGGTTTGTCACTTGCTAGGCAAATTGCAATGATTTCATATAGAAGTATGTTATCCTTTGAGGATAAATTTGGCAGGGAATACATCAATAATTCCAAGAAATTTCAAGTATCAAATTATCTTGAATATCAGGGTAACAAACTTGTAGAGCGATTTGATGCAAATACATATTTGTTACTTACTGATGTAATGGATAAACACGACATCAGTACAAACCGAGATAAAACTGAGAACGTTCTTAAAGAGATGAAAACTAAATTATTAGCAATTGGAATTTCATCAGACATTTTGTACCCAACCCATGAACAAAAATATATGGCTGAGCATGCAAGCAATGCAAAGTATGCTGAGATTAAATCGCGTCATGGGCATGATGCATTTTTGATTGAGTTTGATCAGCTTAGTAAGATTATTGGGGAATTTTTAGAAAGCTTATAAAAGGGAAGTTGAAGACTAATTATTTAAGTGATAATAAATAGTCCTTAAATATTGAGTAATCGCTTGAAAGCTCTATAGTTTTCTTCTCTTTATTCAAACAAGTTAAAAGTGCTTCTGGCATTTCAATACTAAACCCGGTTGCAGATTCAACAATATCTTTAAATTTTGCAGGATGTGCAGTTCCTACAATTATTCCCGAATAATTTTCCTTAATTCTTTTTGTAAAATTCTTTAATGCTAAATACGCCACAGCAGCATGAGGATCGATTATGTAATCATAAATTTCACTTACCTCTTTTATAGCATCGATTGTCTCATCATCAGAATAACTTGATGAGAATATTACCTCGCGGATGAGACTGATATCTCTGTTAAAAAGTTCAATAATGCGAGCCAGGTTACTTGGATTGCCAACATCCATTGCATTTGAAAAAGTTTTAAGTGAAGGTCGAGGAATAAAATTCCCGTTCTTTAAATAATCTGTAAACACTGAATTTGCATTGGTTGCCCCAATGAATTTAGTTATTGGCAAACCCATTTTCTTGGCTATAAGTCCGCCAGTTAAATTACCGAGATTTCCCGATGGGACAGAAATGTAAATATTTCGATTTAAATCCTCGAGCTGCTTGTACGATTCAAAATAGTAAAAGATTTGAGGAATCAAACGAGCGATGCTGATGGAGTTTGCTGAAGATAATTTCAATTTATTCTTTACTTCAGGATCAACAAAAGCAGATTTAACTAATCGTTGACAGTCATCAAAAGTGCCGTCAATTTCCAAAGCTGTGATATTTTTGTCAAGTGTAGTTAACTGTTTTTCTTGCAAAAGACTTACTTTATTTTTGGGATAAAGTAAATAAACACGTATACCTTCAACATCGTAGAATCCATGTGCAACAGCACTTCCTGTATCACCCGAAGTTGCCACTAGAATATTCATTTCTTTATCTGAATCTTTAATAAAATAAGACATGATCTGCGCCATAAACCTAGCACCAAAATCTTTGAAAGCGAGAGTTGGTCCATGAAAAAGTTCCAGAACATTTAATGAATTATTGAATGGAATTAGCGGGGCGGGGAAGTTAATTGATTCATCAATTTTTTTTGTTAACTCTACCGATGGAATTTCTTCCTCAGAAATGAACTTAGAAGCTATTTCTAGACTAATCTCACTAAAAGATTTTTCTTTTAACGAATGAAGAAAGGAAATGGAAAGTTGTGGAATATTTTCAGGCATGAATAATCCGCCGTCATCTGCAAGGCCTTTTAAAACAGCTTCACGAAATGAGACAAGATTATTTTGGTTATTAGTGCTGAAGTACTTCATAGTTAACCAATAACTCTTGGTCCATTTTTATTTATTCGGCTTACATAAATTTTACTTTTAATTTTTTCCTTTTCGATAACCTTTTTCATTGCTTTGCCTATTTGCCATGCAGTATTTTCGTTTTTGCTAAAAGCAAAAATAGCTGGTCCTGAACCGCTGATATTACATCCATTAGCCCCAGATTCTAAAGCGGCGTTTTTAATTTCATAATATCTGGGAATAAGAGCTGCACGTTTTGGTTCTGCAACTTCATCTTGTACAGATCTTCCAATTAAATTAATATCTTTGCTCAAAATACCTGCAACAAGAGCACCAACATTTCCCCATTGAGCAACTCCAGCTTTCAAAGGTATTGTCCTGCCTAATATTTTTCTTGCTTCGCTTGTTTTAATTTCAATTTGAGGATGTATAACTGTACAAAATAAATTCTTTGGCGGCTCTAGTTCAATCAAGTCAATTGGGTTATAAGATCGTATTAGTATGAATCCGCCAAACAGACACGGCGCTACATTATCAGCATGAGTTGCTTGGCTTGCGATCCTTTCTCCTTCAATAGCAAAGTTGAGAAGTTCATATTTTGTGAATGGTCTGCCGAGCAATTCATTAATTGCAAATGCACCAGCAACTGCACTGGCAGCGCTTGAACCAAGTCCGCTTCCAAATCCAATTTTTTTAGATATCGTAACTTCAAGTCCAAGATTTAGTTTTAAGCTTTTTAATACTGAAAGTATTGCTTTTGTACATGTATTTGTCTCAACATTATAGGGAAGTTTATTGCCATCACCCGAGATTTTTTTTATGGAAAGACCTTTTCTATTGGAAAGAGCTATTGTTACTTCATCACTGATGATGTTTGTTGCAAACCCCATTACATCAAATCCGCATCCAACATTAGAAATGGTTGCGGGTGCTGAAACTTTGATAAATGATTTATTCATTAGGCAAGTATCCCTTTGCGTGCAGCAATTCAGCGATTAAAATTGTACCTCCGGCTGCACCGCGAACCGTGTTGTGTGAAAGAACAACAAATTTAAAATCAAATAAAGAACATTCACGCAGTCTTCCAACTGATGCAGCCATCCCATTTTCTAAATTACGATGGATTTTGGGTTGAGGGTATTTGTCTTCGTAGAAATAGTATATGGGCTGTTTAGGTGCAGAAGGTAAATTTAATTGTTGAGGTTCAGATTTGAAATTAATCCATGCTTCAATAATTTCCTGAGCGGAAGGTTTCTTAACAAATTTAACTTGAACATTTTCTAAATGCCCATCATTTACGGCTACTCTGTTGCATTGAGCGCTTATTTTAATATTTGCAAAATCCACGTCACCTTTAGCATTAAGCTTGCCCAAAATTTTTAACGGTTCTTTTTCCATCTTGGGTTCTTCACCGCCAATAAAAGGAATTGAGTTGTCAATAATATCCATTGAAGGTAATCCAGGATACCCGGCTCCAGAGATAGCTTGAAGTGTAACAACGTTAACGCTCTCGAGTCCGAAATTTTTCTGAAGCGGTTTTAATGCGAGTACTAATCCGATTGTGGAACAATTAGGATTTGTAATTATTGCTCCGCTTCCATATTTCTGATATTTAATCATTTCAAGATGGTCAGGATTTACTTCGGGAATGATTAAAGGTACATTAGCATCGTAACGATGGTTACGGGCATTTGAGATTACAATATAACCAGCTTTTGCAAAATCCTCCTCAATATCACCAGCAACGGAAGCATCCAGAGCAGAGAAGACAATTTTTGAATTTAAGTTTGGTTTACACTCTTTAACAATCATCTCGCCAAAATTTTTAGGAAGTGATTTTTGCATAATCCAGTTAGTCGCATCTTTATATTTTTTTTCTGCAGACTTTTCCGATGCTGCTAATTCAGTAACCTCAAAGATCGGATGATCAGCCAATAGTTCAAGAAATTTTTGACCGACACTTCCGGTTGCACCAAGTATTGCTACACCAATTTTGCCCATTATAATTTTCCTAATTGATTTGAAACTTTTAATATATCCGATAAGACTCCGGAAGCAGTTAAACGTGCACCAGCTCCCATTCCTCTTAGAACAAGAGGTTTCTTATTAAAGTATTTTGATGTTATTGAAACAATATTTTCTATCCCGCTTAAATTGTAAAACGGATGCTCGTTCCCGATTTCCTGAACTCCAACTTTAGCTTTACCATTTTCATAGCTGGCAACATAACAAAGTACTTTACCTTTCTTTGCTGCTTTCGTTCTTCTCACATTCATTACTTTATCAAAGCTTTTCAACTTAAGCATAAATTGATCGAGCATTTTAATCTTCATTAATTCTTGGGGAATTAGCTTTTCAACTTCAACATCTGTTATTTCAATTTGTGCTCCAACTTCTCGAGCAAGAATTAATATTTTACGAGCAACATCAAGCCCATTTAAATCATCTCTTGGGTCAGGTTCTGTATAACCTTTTTGTTTTGCATCTTCAACTATGCTGCTGAATTTTTTCCCTTGTTTCATTTCGTTGAAAATGTAGCTCAAAGTTCCAGACAATACACCTTCAATTTTCAGCACTTCATCTCCAGAAGCTACCATTTCATTGAGAGTTTTGATGACAGGCATTGCTGAACAAACATTTGTTTCGTATAAAAATTGAACGTTGTTTCTTTTAGCTGCTGCTCTAATTTTGTTATAGTAGTTTATTGTTGATGAGTTGGCAATTTTATTCGGAGTAACAATTGAAACGCTGTCACCTAAAATCTTTTCATAAAATGGAATTACAGCTTCATTCGCTGTACAATCAATAAAAATTGTATTTGGCAGATTAAGCTTATTCATTTTATCAATGAAGTTGGGAACGGAAGATTTTGAAGTAGATTCTCGGAGCAAAGTTTGCCAGTTAGAAATATTAATGCCGCTTTCATCGAACAACATCTTTTCACTATTTGCAATTCCAATGAACTTTAATTTATTATTAAGATTCTTTTCAAGGTTATCTTGCTCTTCGTTGATTAACTTAAAAAGTTCACCACCAACTAAACCGGTACCAATCATGAATAAGTTTGTTGTTTTAGGAACTTGAGTGAACAAAGTGTCGTGCAAAACATTTAAGGCTTTTTTTAGAGATTCTTTTCTAATTACCAGAGAGATATTTAGATCGGAGGAACCCTGCGCAATACATAAAATATTGATTCCATTACTTCCCAAAGCTTGAACTACTCTGCCCGCTACTCGTGGTGTGCGTCTGAAATCTTCTGCTACAACGGCAACAACTGAGTTTCCTTCCTCAATTATTACTTTGCTTATTATCCGATCTCGCAGCTCATAAGCAAATTCTTCCTCAATTGCATTTTTTGCTGGCAGACCATATTGCGGAAGAACAGCAATACAAATTGTATGTTCTGAAGAACCTTGTGTAATCATAATTACACTTATATCCCGTTTTGCAAGTGAGTTGAAAAGGCGCGATGCAATTCCGGGAACGCCTATCATACCACTTCCGGTAATTGTTAATAGTGTTATATCATCAATAGAAGATGTGCCCTTAACGCTAAAAGCAATATTAGGCTGTCTTTCAAGTATCAATGTGCCTTTAAATTTAGGATTGAAAGTGTTTTTGATAACAAGCTTAATCTTTTTCTCTAATGCAGGCTGCATTGTTGGTGGATAAATAACCTTTGCACCAAAGTGTGAAAGTTCCATAGCTTCTTCATAAGTAACTGCTTTAATAGGAAATGCACTTCCAACTTTTTTAGGATCTGCGGTTAATATGCCATCTACATCTGTCCAAATTTCAATTAAATCTGAATTTAGTGCTGCACCCAGAATTGAGGCAGTATAATCTGAGCCGCCTCTTCCTAAGGTTGTGGTTTCATTTGTTGAATTTGATCCTATGAATCCTGTTACAATTTGGACATGCTTATGAGATTTAAAATAATTTACAATACTTTTATTAGTGGTTTTAAAGTCAACTTTAGCGTTTCCAAAATTGCTGTCTGTTTTAATAATATTTCTTGCATCTAAATATTCAACATCAAATCCTTTTTTTAACATCGATTCAGCGATTATAATGTTTGATAATCTTTCTCCGAAACTAACGATGTTATCCATTGTTCTGTTTGTTAATTCTTTTAAAAGAAATACTCCTTGATTTAATTCTTTTAATTCATCAAACATTATCAATATTTTTTTTATAAGGAGTTTGTTTTTTGCTGGAATCAATTTTTCAACAGCAGATAAATGTCTTTGCTGCAGTTTTTCTATGTCATCCAGATAACTTTTATCTCCAGCAACAGCTTTTTTTGCCAGAAGAATTAAATTGTCAGTTACTCCCTGAAAAGCAGAAAAAACAACTGCCGTAAGAAGTTTTTTGTCAATATAAGTTTTCAGGATTTCAATTACTTGAATTATCCTATCCGGTGTACCAACGGATGAACCGCCAAATTTTAATATTCTCATAATTATTTATCGATATTTTTCTAACATTAAATGCAACTATAATATAATGAGCGAAGCTATGCAAGTGAAATGTAAAATTCGATTCGAACTTAAGTTATCAGTTTTAGGGCCGATTGTGGTGATAAAGTTCGTATGAAATAAAAATGTTTTGGAACAAGACATAAAATACAGGACCAAGCACAGCCAGCGGGCTTATAAAAGTTAGCGCTATCCAAATAGTAAAAGCATTATTTTTTTGCCCAAGTGATTGACCAGCCTCAATTGAAAAAGAATTACCGCCAATATATCGTCCCAAGCTGAAATTGAAAAAACAAATAAGAAAGGAAATAATTCCTATTAAAACTACAATCACTAACGATTGATCTAAATTATTTCTAATGTAATTGCTCGCATTTGCTGTACCAAGATAAATTGCTCCCATGAGAAAGTAAAAGGAATCATCTTTGAATTTTGAAAGCCATGAATGAATTGATGGGAAGAAATATTTCAGACTCAGTCCTAATGCTAACGGCACTGCAAATACGATTAAAACTGGGTACAATATCATCCAAACATTTATATCATGCGTGTTTGAGGTGATACTTGGAAGAACAAACGGAAGAAGTAATGCAATAATAAAATTTGTAAGTACCAGTGAAAAAGCTACATATTCAACTTTTCTTTTCAAGATACTTATTATTACAGGTGCAGCAATTGCTGTGGGGGCTGCAGCAGTAACGAATGCACTTTGTGCAAGTTGCATGTTAAATGGAACCAATACCAGGTAGAGAAAAAATGGAAGTGTGAGGTTGGCAGCTAAAATATAAAAATGAGACCGTTTAATAATGCTTTTCTCAATTTGTATATCGAGGAACGCAAAAAGAAGTAAAGCCATTAAAAAATATTTTATTAGGAAAGAATAAACATAACCTTGAGGAAACAAGATGCCTAATGATAGTGTTATAAGTAAAATTATTGTTTTCATAATGCAAATTTAATTGAAAAAATCATCCGCTCGCTCATAATTGAATTAATTTTAATCACCAGCTTCTAACCAAATAAATTATATTTTGATGTATCTTTATCATAACAGCATTTTAAATTAACTTTAAAGTACGAGTACTTCTTTTGTTTTTTATTTTAACTTTGAATTAGATCAATCAATTAATAGGAGAGAAATTGGGAACTACATATAAATCAGCCGGGGTTGATATTGCAGCCGGAGATGAAACTGTAAAAAGAATAAAAAAATTAGCAAAAGGAACATTCAATCAAAATGTTCTCTCAGATATAGGATTATTCGGTGCATTTTTCAAAATAGATTTGAAGAAATATGTTGAGCCGGTTCTTGTTTCGTCCGTAGATGGTGTAGGAACTAAGTTGAAAATTGCTATTCAGATGGATAAACATGACACAATTGGGCAGGACCTTGTAAACCATTGTGTGAATGACATTGCAGTATGCGGAGCCAAGCCATTATTCTTTTTGGACTACATGGCTTTTGGAAAACTAGATCCACTGAAAGCAGAGCAGCTGATAAAAGGTTTCTCAATAGCTTGCAAAAATAATGGGTGTGCTTTAATTGGTGGAGAAACTGCCGAAATGCCTGGCCTATATGAACAAGATGATTATGATATTTCGGGAACAATTGTTGGGATTGCAGAAAAATCTAGTTTGATAAACGGCAGAAATATTAAAAAAGGAGATATTCTTATTGGATTTCCTTCAAATGGATTACACACCAACGGATACTCACTTGCTAGGAAAATACTGCTCGATGAATTTACTCTCGATTCTGTACCTGATGGATTTAAAAATTCACTTGGTAATGAATTATTAAAAGTACATAAATCATATTTGTATTTAATATCTCAGCTTACTAAGCACATTTCGGTAAAAGGATTTTCTCATATAACAGGTGGGGGCATAGTTGGGAATACGATGCGATTGATTCCTAAAGGTTTAGTGCTGGATATTTTTTGGGATAACTGGCAGCAGCCAAAAATTTTCAAGCTCATTCAAACTTTAGGAAATGTTAATGATGAAGAAATGCAAAGAGTATTTAATCTTGGTGTAGGACTTATAAGTATAGTTTCTATAAAGGATGTTAATAAAGTGATGAGAATCTCCAAACAAATTGGAACTAAACCAATAATTGTTGGTGAAGTGATTTGATTCACTTAATATTTTTACTTAAATCTGAATGAAAAAATATTTGGCTGTTTTTATTTCCCTTGCCTTTTTTTACACAAATGCTCAAACAAAAATTATTTTTACTGCCATAGATTACTCACGTGATGAGGTTCGAGCTGCTGTTTGTGATAGTGACGGTAATAATCGTACTGAGCTCGGGTTTAATAAAACCTATCTGCCAATCTGGTTCGGAAATAAAATCTTACTGAATAGTGATAGCTTTATTTGGCAATGCGATTCTTCTGGTCAAAATCTGCAAAAACTTTTTCCAGGATATAGAAGTACCGTTTCCACTAACAAAAAATTATTTGCCTTTTATGATAGCAATGGAATTGCAGTCGCTGATGAAAATGGAAGGATCATTAAACAGATTGCAGTTAATGTTTTTGAAGATGCATCAATTACTTGGAGCAATGATGATAAAAAAATATCCTTTTTTGATCCAGATAAAAAAAGGTGTTTTTTGTTCTCCTTAGAAAACGATTCATTAGAAATATTTGGAGATTTGGTCTTTCATCCACTTTGGAATCCAAAAAATGAAATAATATTATTCAATAAAGCATTAACAGATGGCAAATATGCAGTTATAGTTAAACTTAAAAATGGGGAAGAGGAAATCATCAACCAGCAAAACGAAAACGCTGTAGTTCCAATTTGGTCACATAGTGGTACTAAGATTGCTTATCTTTCATTTACCACATTAATTGAAAATTCTCCGGAATCTGATTTATACCCTTGCGATTTGGTAATCTATGATTTTGAGAAGAAAAAGCATCAGGTGCTTTCAAGCGAAGCAAGCTTTACAGATAAAGCATTTCCCCAAATGTGTTTTGATGAAAAAGATGAGTTTTTATATTTCACTAAAATTAATGACAATAACTTGGGGTCTCTTGCACGAGTAAACCTAGTTACATGGCAAGTAGAAATAATTAGCAAAGATTCATTCATCGATGAAAGGTTCCCTCAAGTTAAAACATTCAAATAAATTTTTTTTGCAACAATTAGTTGTAATGCAGCTCAAATAGTTCTATTTCTAATTCCTATCTTTATCAATATATTTAAACAAAAATTCTAAACTATATTTTGCAGTGAAATCACTTTTACCGATAATATTACTTTCAGTCTTTCTATTTTCTTGTGGAGAAGGAATTGCTCCTGAGCCAATTAAACAAACCGGTTTTAGCGGCAGTGTTACTTTTGTTGGAGATTGGCCGCTGGGTGTTACAAGAACTCATATTGTTGTATTCAAAGATCCATTATTGACAGCGGGAGATTTTAACGCTTTTAATTTAAAGTTTGTTAGTGTTGAAATTCCATATGGTTCAACTGTATTTAATTATAACTCTGCAGATACTGCGGTTGTGCCAATTGGTGAAGGTGAATTTTCATACGTTGCAGTAGCTCAGCAAAAAACTCTTAACGTTTCCTTAAATAGAAAAGATTGGTTTGTTGTTGGAGTTTACTATGCTGGCGGCGATACCACAAAACCTGGGAAACTTACTATTCCTCAAAACACTTTGGTAAGAGGAATAAATATAAATTGTGATTTTAATAATCCTCCAATTCAACCTCCGGGAGGATAAAAATGAAATTAAAAATCTTTTTCCTACTTATAATCATTTACTCTGCTTTTACTATTGCTCAGCAGCATAACATTACAGGCAGTGTTAGTGATTCCTCCGGAAATAAACTTTCAAATGCTAATGTAATTATTGTTGAAATGGATAAGGGCGCTTCGACAAATGAAGAAGGATACTTTGAGATTAGGAATTTGCAAAAGGGTGTCTTTAAATTAAAAATTTCCATGGTTGGATATAAAACAGAAGTATTCGATGTAGAAATTGCTGAACAATCAGTACACGTAGATGTTATACTTGAAAAAGAAGCTGTTGAAACTGAACAGGTTATTATTACTGCAAACAAATATGAGCAGGATGTATCTGAATTGCCTGTTAGTGCTGCCGTTATCTCAACTGAAAAACTATTGCGCAAAAATTTTACTAACCTCGAAGATGCAATGCGGTATGTTCCGGGTGTGAGTATGACCAGTTATCAAATTAGTATTCGTGGTTCTAGCGGGTACAGCCGTGGAGCAGGAACCAGGGTTCTATTAGCTTACGACGGTATACCATTTTACACAGGCGATACAGGTGAAATAATTTGGGAGAGCATTCCTGTTACACAACTTGAAAGGGTTGAAGTTATCAAAGGTGCGTCAAGTTCACTTTATGGATCGGCAGCAATTGGTGGAGTTGTAAATGTAGTTACTAAAAAAGTTTCAGATACCCCAACAACGTATTTCCGATCGTTAGTAGGTATTTGGGATGAACCACACTATTCGGAATGGAAATGGGCTGACAATCTCAGGCTGTTTAATAGCTTAACTCTTTCTCATTCAAGAAAAATTGGTGACCTAGGAATTGCTGCGGCGTTCTCGCGAATTGAAGATATGAGTTATAAACAAAGTGGGTTTTATCATCGCTACATCGGCTATTTAAAAGCTGAATACGATTTTACTGAATCAAGCTCAGCAATTTTGTTCTTTAATTCTTTGAATCAGAAAAGCGGGAATTTTATTTATTGGAAAGATTCACGTAATGCACTAATTCCTCCCGATCAAGATCAAGGTCAAACTGTTACAACCAACAGACAGATGCTGGGAATGATCTTTAAACAAATCATCAACCGCAATTTTTTCATCAATTTCAGAGGAAGTTATTATCGTTCTGATTGGCAAGATCAAACAGAATCGGCGAACTCAGCAATTACCCATTTGATCAGAGGTGAAGTTCAGTTCAATAATTTATTGAGCGATAAAATTTTCCTTATCTCGGGTATTGAATCTTCACTCTCCTCAGTAACCTCAGACATTTTTGGAAATCCCACTTCATTTGGCTTTGGAACTTATGTTCAATCCGAATTCAAATTCAATTTCCCACTGATTGCTACTCTAGGATTGCGATACGACATCACTAAAATCGATACACTTGAACTTGAAAGTGCTATTTCTCCAAAGCTTGGATTGAATTACAAAATAAATGAAAAATTTATTATGAGATCCTCTCTAGCATTTGGATTTCGCGCACCCACGCTTGCAGAAACATTTACTTCTACAACTGCAAGCGGAATAACTATAAAACCAAATCCAAAACTTAAACCGGAAAATAATTTTACTTTCGAAGTTGGTTTGCTTTATAAACCGTTTAGTGAATTAAATCTGGATGTTTCTGTTTTTCAAAATGAATTTTATGATTTTATTGAACCCGGAGTGGACCGAACAGATGGATTAATCTTTTTTGATAATGTAGTACGAGCCCGTATTCAAGGTGCTGAAGTAAACTTGCTAACAAAGTTATTTGATGAAAAATTAATTGTTTCTGTTAGTCATACCTATTTGTGGAGTCGTGATATTGAGAAGAAAAAATCTCTCAAGTACAGACCAAGGAATTTTTCTTTAATATCTGCCGATTATTTGCTGCGTAATTTACTAATTGGAACGGACTTCAAATTTTGGAGTAAAGTTGAAGAAATTGATTTTGATTTGATCGATCTTGGTCTTGTTCCAGATGGTGAAAATAGGGTTGCAGTATATGTCTTGGATTTAAGAGCATCGTATAATTTAGTTGCTGCAGGATTACCATTGCGGATTAATCTGAATGCAAATAATGTTTTAAATTATAATTATGTTGAGTTGATTGGAAATCTTGCCCCAATAAGAAATTTCTCTTTAAGTTTAGAATTATTTTTGTGATGTTTGAACTGTGCTTCGCTTTTATTTGTATGAATTGAATATTAAAAAACTGTATAAAATAATCTTGCAGAGTTAATGTATGTTTGTCGATTCTCATGCCCACCTCTTTTATCCTAATTTTGATGGAGAACTGGATTCTGTATTAGAAAGAGCAAAATCCGCTGGAGTGGATTATATCATTGTGCCGGCAACTAACCTGGAAACTTGTTCAAATGTAATCGAATTAACTCAAAAATATGAAATGATTTATGGTACAATTGGTGTCCATCCCCATGATACTAAGGATTGGAGCAAAGATTTATTAATTAAATTGGAAGATTTTGCAAAGCAAAAGAAAATAGTTGGAATCGGTGAAATAGGGTTGGATTACTATTACGATTTTTCTCCAAAGGAAAAACAGATTGAGGCATTCAAATCACAAATAGAATTGGCTCTTAAACTAAACCTTCCAGTTGTAGTGCATAACCGTGATGCAAGTGAAGATCTATTGAACATTATTAAGCAATATGCCGGGACGGGCCTCCGCGCACAGTTTCATTGTTTTAATGGATCGCTTGCAGAGGCTAGAGATTTAATCCGAATGCATCATTTTATTTCATTTACAGGGAATATTACTTTTACAAAAGCTGACGCACTTCGTGAAATTGCTTCTAAAATTACTCCAGAACATCTGTTACTTGAAACAGACTCACCTTTTATGACTCCTGTTCCTTTTAGGGGTAAACGAAATGAACCTGCCTATGTTAAATTAGTTGCAGAAAAACTTGCTGAGATTAGGCACCTAACTGTAAAAGATATCGCTCGAGTTACTTCTTATAATGCCTTTAGAATGTTTGGGATTGGAAGCAAACCTGACACCAGCTACACTTATCAAATTGGAAAAAACCTTTACATAAATGTTACAAACCGATGTAACGCTGATTGTGTTTTTTGTGATCGCAAAGGTGAAGCTGTTGTAAGCGGTTATAATTTAAAAATGAATAAAAATGATGAACCATCTGCCGATATTTATATCAAAGAAATTGGTGACCCCAAAGCATATAATGAAATTGTGTTTTGCGGTTTTGGTGAACCAACTATACGATGGGATGTAGTACAAAAAATAGCCAAGTATGTTAAACGTAATGGCGGAAGAACCCGCCTTGATACAAATGGGCATGGAAGTCATATAAATAAAAGAAATATCTCGCCAGAACTTGGCGGTTTGATAGATGTTGTGTCCATAAGTTTAAATGCAGCTGATTCAAAAAAGTATTCGGAACTTATGAAAGTTGAACCTCAATTATTTAATGAGGTAATTAATTTTGCAAAGGAAGCTAAAAATTATGTTGAGAGAGTAATTGTATCTGCTGTTTTACTCGACGATATTGAAATTGAAAAGGTCCGGCAAATTGTTGAGCAGAAAATTGGAGCTGAGTTTAGAGGTAGAGAATACTTTTAGCTTATTAATAACGTTATAATTCATAAATGAACCTAAGACTTTAAACACCAATATGACGAAAACTGTATTTTTTACAATAAGAAAAATTTTGATAGTTGCGATATTTATTAATTGTAGCACCTCAACGCTGTTTCCACAATCTAGTGCTAAACAAATCCAAAGAAAAATCAATAACCTTTTTGCGGATAAATTTTTTGAATCTTCTCTCGCAGCAATAGATATTTATGATTTGACTAAGAAAAAAACGATTTATCAAAAAAATAATAAGCTTCTTCTTCATCCGGCATCGAACATGAAAATACTTACCAGTGCTGCCGGTTTGAAATATTTAGGAAAAGATTATCAATTTAAAACTTCGCTTTATTATCAAGGTGAGATAATTGACAGTGTTTTAGTCGGGCATCTTTTTGTGGTTGGTGGCTGCGATCCTGATTTCACTTCAAAAGACCTAGAAGTGCTTACTCTAAAAGTCAAAGATGCTGGTATAAAAAAAATTACTGGAAATATTTATGGTGATGTTTCCATGTCTGATTCGCTCTTTTGGGGTAATGGATGGATGTGGGATGATGACCCATATACTGATGAACCATATTTTACTCCACTGACTATTAATGATAATGCCATAACCATCATTGGTGAATATGATAATCTTTCCCAAAAGTTAATTTTCAATAGTATTCCTGAAACCGAATACATACAAATAATTGAAAATATTAAAATTGATAGTTTGACAAGAAAATCATCCTTTCGCGTTCAAAGAGATTGGATAAATAGAACAAATAAATTTTTTATTGATGGTGTTATTGCTCAAAATGGAAATGAGAAAAGAAATTTTTCCGAACGGTTTAATATTTACAAACCAGAAAAATATTTCCTCACTTTATTTAAAGAATCTCTTATCAGAAATGACATTGACTTTACGGGCAATTTGGAATTTAAACCATTAAATGAATCAAGTAAATCTATATTTACATTTACAAGAACTTACGACAGTGTAATTGTAAATCTTAATAAAACCAGCGATAATCTTTCTACAGAGATGACACTTAGGGCATTAGCTGAAAAATACTTTGGCAAACCAGCATCGGCTGAAAACGGTTTGAAAATGATTGATAGCTTGCTAATAGTCTGCGGACTAAATCCCAAAGATTATCGTTTAGCCGATGGTTCCGGTGTTTCTCATTACAATTTGATTAGTGCTGAACTGCTGCTTTCTGTGCTCAAACAGTTTTACTATAATGAACCAGAATTGTATACAACGTTGTTTAAATCGTTTCCCATTGCAGGAGTTGATGGCACCTTAGAAAATCGAATGAAAAATACACTTGCTAAAAATATTGTTCATGCAAAAACTGGAACTTTAAGCGGGGTAGCTTCTTTATCTGGATATATTGAAAATAGAAAAGGGGGCATGATAGCTTTCTCAGTACTGGTTCAAAATTATGTCGGAAGTTCGAAACAAGCTCGTGATTTTATTGATAAAGTTTGCGAAATATTAGCCGAATAAAATTTGAAATTAGAATGAAAGAATTAGCAATACTTTATGATGAAATTGTCTTAACCCACAATCCACCATTTACTCACGCTGAAAATCCAAGTAGAGTTGAAGCCATATTAAACAAGCTTAGGAGAGAAGATTTTCTTGAATCCATAAGTTTGATAAAACCCAGACTTGCATTGGAAGAAGAGATACTCCTGGTTCATGCTGCAAATCACCTGGAACTTATCCGTACATCAATTCGCGACCATAAGCTGATGTTAGATGAAGATACTTATGTTACGAAAGAATCTTGGATTGCAGCATTAACAGCTGCCGGAAGTTTAATTAGTGCAGTTGATCTTGTGATAGAGAAAAAATATAGAAATGTGTTTTGTTTAGTTCGTCCGCCAGGGCATCATGCTGAATCAAATAGACCTATGGGATTTTGTTTATTCAACAATGCGGCAATAGCAGCTAAATATGCAATTCAAAAATATCAGCTTGAACGAGTTGCAATCATTGATTTTGATGTTCATCATGGGAACGGGACACAAGAAATATTTTATGAATCACCAGAAGTTTATTATTTCAGTTTGCATCAATTCCCGCTCTATCCTGGAACAGGAAGAGAAGATGAAAGAGGGTTGAAAAGAGGTAAAAACTATACATTGAATTTCCCCCTAGCACCTGGAACTGATGGTAATATTTACATAAAAATATTTAACGAAAAAATTATCCCAGAACTAGCCAAATACAAACCTCAGTTAGTGGTTTTATCTTCAGGATTTGATGCTCATAAAGATGATCCTTTAGCAAACATGCTTCTTCAAGAAACTGATTTTGCTGAAATAACAAAAATAGTCAGGCAGTTTGCTCAAGCAGAAAATATTGGCATCATCTCAACCCTAGAAGGTGGATATAATCTTTCAGCACTAGCTGAATCTGTGTATGAACATCTAAAAGTATTAAACACATAATTTTTTGGACAGCATGATGAAAAATTATAAGGTGTATGCAATTTCCTCAGAACCATTTCTTCCGGAGATACTTCAAGGAGTGTTGTGGGAATTGGATATAAATGGAATACAGGAAGAGGAGAATTTTATTAAAGTATTTTGTGATGATGATGAGAAAACCAATTCCAAAATAATAAGTAAATATCTCCAACACCTAGTGGATGAACAAGTAATTGATTCCTTTACGATTGAAGAGGAAACTATTCAAAATAAAAACTGGAATGAGGAGTGGGAGAAAAGCCGGGAGGTTATTCATGTTTCAAAACAAATAGTTATTAAACCAACATTTAAGGAGTATGCACCCTCAGAAGGACAGATAGTTATTACTCTCGATCCTAAAATGTCGTTTGGTACCGGTGAGCATCAATCAACAAAACTTTCTTTAAACTTTTTGGAAAAGTATATTAAAAAAGGAATGAGTGTTTTGGATGTTGGGACAGGAACTGCAATTCTCGCAATTGCATCCATAAAATTAGGTGCTGAAAAAGTAGTTGCTATTGATAATGACGAATGGAGTTTCGATAATTCAATTGAAAATTGTGAGCTTAATTCAACAAAAGATAAGTGTGATGTAAGGTTATGTGAAATTCAAGATGTTCCGGAAAAGGATTTTGACTTAATTGTTGCAAATATTCAACGGGATATTCTAATACAAATTAAAAATGAAATTTGTACCCGTCTAAAAGGTGGCGGCGTTTTAATTCTTTCCGGATTGTTGATTGCAGACCAAGCTGAAATTCAGAAGGAATATCTTCCTTTGGGTTTTATACTAAAAGAAACTTTAAATTTAGATGAATGGACTTCGATGGTGTTCTTACTCAATACTGATGTGTAAGTAAATTCCTTTTTGTTAGTTATTGTAACTTATTCGTACAGAACCTGAGGTAAGAAAATTGTCGTAGCTGTCATAAACATAAACATTGTATTTCCCTTGGTCATAAAAAGTAACCTGCTTCCAGAACCAGACCCAATTGTCTTCCACTTTTTGGTAAATAGTATTGTCATATTTTTCCTTACCATTTCTGGAAACTTTGTATATCACATATTTTATTTCGTTACAATCCACTTCATCATCTAATCTTACTAGGATCTTTAACCAACCACCTTCCGTACCTATTGTAAATGATGTACTTTCGTTTTCTGGGTAACCATCTTCATCAACCTCTTCACAGAAATAAATATTTTGTGCTTGCACTAAAGAATAATCGGAGTTTGCAGCGAGGAAAATAAAAATGCAAGTTAGAATCATTAACGAGTACTTCATTATTTTTTGACTCCTATTTAGTAAGTAAATGATAGCGCTATAACTAATTTTGTGCCAGATTCATTATCTTTTTATATAATTCTATCAACACAAATCCTTGATTTTTTTGATTTCCTAAGCCCCAGCATTTAGCGCACTGGAAAGAGTTTCCGGAGGGAAAGTTAACTTTTACAAATGAAGAAGCGATTTCTTGGCTAATCATCTTTAAATTGAGTAAGAATTAGGATATGTTAATAGCAATATTTTTAATCAAAATCATTGGAGGGTAAAATGTTTCAATCTTTTTCACGATCTATTTTCATTTTCTCACTAATTTCATTTTTTGCACTTGTTAGTTGTGGAGACAGCTCTAAGGATCAGCCTCAAGAAAATAACAAAGAGGAAGCTGTTAATTCAAAAGATGGAATGCCTAGCGATCTTAAAGAAATGGCTGAGATGATGACAGGTGACATGACGGAAGGTAAGAACCTGTTCCGCCAGTTAGTTTCAAAGTTTTGATGAATTATTTACCAAAAGAAATTCCAGGGCTGAAAGCTGAAAAACCAAGAGGTGAAACGGTACAATGGGAAAAGTGGACTCACTCATCTGCAAGTGCCGAATTTTTTAGTGAAGCCGATAATCAATCTGCTCGTGTAAAC
>JACAFC010000057.1 GCA_013388515.1 Ignavibacteriaceae bacterium
CAGCCAAAATCATTATGCGAAAAGTTAGTTAAACCGCAGCTAAAGGAAATGGATTATAATCTGTACGTACAAAATTCCATGGAGAAAAATTATCCAATAATTTTATGGAGCCCAGTTCAAAATTCTAATTGCCGCGAATCGTTTACATCAATAGAAGACTTAAAGAAGATGCATCCTGAATTTAATCGCCGCAGCCAATCTTTTAAGAATTATTTTAGCTATTTATTTAAAAACAAAGAACTAAAAAACTATTGGTTAGTCAAAAATTCGATTGCTTCGCATAAAGGAGCTGAATTACCATCAACTTTGAAGAATTTGATTAATCAGTCTGTTGATTATATCGGAGCTTATCCAGAGGCTGTTGAATGAAATAATGACGACCAAATAATTATTTTAAAAAATTCGGAATTAATGAAAATGAAATACCGAAGATTAGGCAAAACCAGTTGGAAAATATCAGAGATTAGTTTTGGAGCTTGGGCAATTGGAGGAACCTGGGGAAGCGTTGATGATAAACAATCACTTAAAGCATTGCATAAAGCTGTTGACCTTGGAGTCAATTTTTTTGATACTGCTGATGTTTATGGTGATGGCAGAAGTGAAAAACTTCTTGCAAGGTTGAGAAGGGAAAGAGGAGAAAAAATTTACATTGCAACAAAAGCTGGACGGCGATTAAATCCACACATTGCTGATGGTTATAATAAAAAGAATTTAACTTTGTTTATCAATCGAAGTTTAAAGAATCTAAAGACTGACGCAATCGACTTACTGCAATTGCATTGCCCTCCAACTCAAGTTTACTATATGCCCGAGGTGTTCGAGATACTTGACAATCTTGTGAAAGAGGGTAAACTGCTCCACTATGGAGTAAGTGTTGAGAAGGTGGAAGAAGGACTTAAAGCCATCGAATATCCTAACGTTCAGTCCGTACAAATAATTTTCAATATGTTTCGACAACGCCCGGCAGAGCTTTTTTTTGAACAAGCAAAAAGAAAAAAGGTTGGCATTTTGGCACGGCTGCCATTATCCTCTGGTATTTTAACAGGCAAGTTTTCAAAATATTCAAAGTTCCAAACTGATGACCATAGAAAGTTTAATAGGAATGGAAAAGCTTTTGATAAGGGAGAAACATTCTCAGGCATAGATTTTAATTTTAGTTTGCATGCCGTAGATAAACTTCAAAAATTTTGTCCCAGACATTTAAGCTTGACTCAGTTTGCATTGAAGTGGATATTAATGTTTGATGCCGTTACATGTGCGATTCCTGGTGCCAAATCAGAAATTCAAGTTGAAGAGAATATCTCAGCATCTTCCTTAGATTTATTAAATTCAAGTACCATGATAAAAGTTCGTGACCTCTATGAAAAGGAAATCAAACCAAAGGTACACCATTATTGGTGATGAACATAATTTATAATATTATATAAAAATCTTGCATTTTTTTAATTAGTTTTATATTATTGAAACGGTTCAATTATTAAATTATTTAAGATTCTAATTGAAACAACAGTTTTCCCATCATTTAATGTTTACAGAGAGTTCCTGCCTTGGAGGTAAAATAGTACCGTGAAACGAATAACAATTGACGATGTTGCTAAGCGTGCTGGTGTATCTAAAGGTACAATTTCAGCCGTAATTAATGCGAAAAATAGTGTTAAACCTGCTACGCGAAATCACATTTTGGAAATCATGAAAGAAATGAATTTTCGGCCCAAAGGGGTGGCAAGAAATTTAAAAAATGGTTTTCCGGATAAAAGTATAGGAATTATCATCAAAGATTTAAGCTATCCATTTTATACTTCAATTGCCTTGGGTGCAAGAAAATATGCTGACGAAAAAGGATACTCGGTAATTGTAGGAAGTTCCGAAAATGATCATTTATGTGAAAAAAAATTCTCACATCTTTTTTCAGCTAAGGATATTAAAGGTGCAATCATTGCTCCTATGGTTGAAGGTGATGCAGAGATTGAGCATCTATTTAAACTTAAAATGATTAATTATCCTTTTGTGCTTTTAGAAGATGTAAGAGGAATTCAAGCGAATGTTGTAGCTATTGATAATATTAAAGCTATAAAAAAAGCAGTGAAATATCTCATTGACAACGGTCATAAAAAAATAGTCCACTTTGCCGGACCATTACAATCCTACCATACTCAAGAACGCATTGAAGGTTTTAGGTATGCATTCAGCGAACGTACTTTGGTATTTGATAAAGATATGATTGTGAATATCGGTTCTAAATATGAAGAAAGCTACGCAAAAACTTTAGAGTATTTTAAGAATAGGAAAAAGAAAGACTATCCGACAGCAATCGTTTGTTTTAATGATCAGCAAGCACTTGCTGTGATGACAGCACTCATAGAACTTAATATTCGCATTCCAGATGATATATCAATTGTTGGCAACGACGATATCTACTACGCAAAAATCTATCCAGTTCCGTTGACAACCATTAAAGCACCAATGGAAGAAATTGGAATGAAGGCTGCAGAGATTTTAATTCGCAATATTGAATCTTCAAATCTGCTCCCTCCAGAAAAGGTAATTCTGGACACAGAATTTATTGTCCGTGCTTCAACCAAAATTCTTAATGGAAATACCTGATTTAGATTTATTGCCGTTCTAAAAATTTGTGAACCAAACTCAAACAAAAATTAAATAGTATAATAAATGAAAAAACCATTACTTCTTGGCTATGACATAGGCAGTTCCTCCATCAAAGCATCACTGATAAATGCAGATACCGGGGAATTAGTTGCTGCAGCTAGTTCTCCTGATACTGAAATGAAGATCGACTCCCCGGTTAACGGATGGGCAGAGCAGCATCCTGAAACATGGTGGCAGCACGTTGTGATATCAACAAAAAAAATGTTGAAAAATTTGACAGCAAATTCTTTTGAAGTTTTGGGAATAGGCATCTCATATCAAATGCATGGTTTGGTATTAGTTAATAAACAATTAGAAGTAATTTATCCCTCAATTATTTGGTGCGACAGCCGTGCTGTCCAAATTGGAAACTCTGCGTTCAGAGATTTAGGACAAGAACATTGTTTAAAAAATTATCTTAATTCTCCAGGTAATTTTACAGCTTCAAAGTTAAAATGGGTAAAAGAAAACAAACCGGATGTGTATGAATCAATTTATAAAATAATGCTGCCAGGCGATTACATCGCTCTAAAATTAACGAATGAGGCTGCAACAACAATTTCTGGATTAAGTGAAGGAATTTTTTGGGATTTTAATTCAAAAAAAATCGCATACACATTGATTGAACATTATAATTTAAATAAAAATTATCTTGCCGATATAGTACCAACATTTGGGATTCAGGGCAAATTAACAGCAAAAGCTGCGTCCGAATTAGGATTAACTCAGGGTATTCCAATTGCATATCGAGCTGGTGATCAACCCAATAATGCATTTTCTTTAAATGTTTTAGAACGCGGGGAAGTTGCAGCAACCGCTGGCACCTCAGGCGTTATTTATGGAGTTTCAGATAAAAACATTTTTGACACTGAAAACAGAGTAAATACTTTTGCTCATGTTAACTATTCTAAAGACAAACCAAATGTTGGAGTGCTTCTCTGTATCAATGGTACTGGCATTCAATATAGCTGGTTAAAAAATATTGTTTTTAATAATCGATATAGTTATAAAGAATTGAATGAAATGGGTGAACAAGTTGAAATTGGATGCCGGGGCTTAATGTGTTTTCCATTTGGCAATGGTGCTGAAAGAGTTCTTAAAAATGCTGAATTGCAGGCCGCCTTAATGGGAATTAATTTTAACATTCATGACCAAAGACATTTAATTAGAGCTGTTCAAGAAGGTATTGTCTTTGCTTTTAGATATGGATTGGATGTTATGAAAAGTATAGGAATGGAATTTAGTATAGTTAAGGTTGGTAATACCAATCTCTTCCAAAGTAAACTTTTTAAAGATGCGTTTGTGAATACATGTAATATCAATCTTGAAATTTTTAATACAGATGGTTCACAAGGCGCTGCTAGAGGAGCAGGAATTGGAGTTGGAATATTTTCAGAGAATACAGCTTTTAGAAGCTTAAAGATGATTGAACGGCTTTCTCCTGAAAAAGATTTGGCTAATAAATATGATGACATATTTAATATATGGAAGAAGAAGCTGATAAATGAACTGGAGAACAAGTAATAAATCTACTTTGGCTACATAAACTTTTTAGGAATGATATTACATAGCGTAATTGGGAATTACGACTCAATCTTTTGCTTTGGAACAATTATTTTTTAATCCAAGCCAGTTTAAGGGGTTAATCTTTTAGGATCAGATTAATTTTAAAAACTTTTTTATTGACATTTAAAATTATTATTTATAATATTTAAACGGTTCAATTATATTTGAACTGATAAAACAAAATCTTGATTTTTAGATACAAATACGAACAGTATCTTTTTAGTAAACATCTATTTCTCAATCCTTGCCCATTTATGGAGTACATATAAATGCTAAATAAATTCTTCAAAGACATAAACCAGATTCAATTCGAAGGTAAAAATTCTAAAAACCCCTTAGCTTTTAAATATTATGATAAAGATCAAAAAGTTGGTGACAAAACAATGGCAGAGCATCTCCGCTTTTCTGTTGCATTTTGGCACTCATTGATGGGATCAGGTAGAGATATTTTTGGAGATCCAAGCATTAAACGCGCATGGCATAATGCAAAAGATCCTATTGATAAAGCAAAAGAAACAATGGATGCTGCCTTCGAGTTGCTTCAGAAATTGGGGGTTGATTATTACTGTTTTCACGATCGAGACATCGCACCCGAAGGTGAAACTTATCTGCAAACAGTTAATAATTTAAAAACTATTGTTGAGCATGCAAAAGAATTACAAAAATCCACAGGTGTAAAATTACTTTGGGGAACTGCAAATTTATTTGGAAATCCTATCTATTCGCAGGGTGCTGGTACAAGTCCAAATGCTCATGTTATGGCTTTTGCAGCAGCTCAAGTAAAAAATGCTATTGATGCTACAAAAGAGTTAGGTGGAGAAAATTATGTGTTCTGGGGCGGACGCGAGGGATATGAAACATTGCTTAATACCGATTTAAAACATGAACAAGAACAAATGGCAAAGTTCCTGCACTTAGCTGTTGATTATAAAAAGGAAATTGGTTTTACAGGACAATTTTTAATTGAACCTAAACCTGCTGAACCATCTAAACATCAATATGATTTTGATGCAGCGACCACTTTATATTTTCTAAAGGAATACAATTTAATTGACTATTTCAAATTGAATATTGAAGCTAACCATGCAACTTTAGCAGGTCACTCATTTGAGCATGAGTTAGCTGTTGCTTCTGCTGCAGGTAAACTGGGAAGTGTTGATGCTAACCGTGGTGATCTTTTACTTGGTTGGGATACTGATCAATTTCCCACTGATATCTATCAGACAACCATGGCAATGATGATTATCTTGAAACAAAATGGATTGGGATCCGGCGGATTGAATTTCGATGCAAAAGTTAGGCGGAGTTCGACTGATACCATTGATTTAATTCATGCACACATTGGTGGAATGGATGCTTTTGCGCGTGGTCTTTTAATAGCTCATAAAATTATTGAAGATAAAGTTCTGAGTGATTTTATTGAAAAAAGGTACAGCAGTTTCAACTCTGAAATTGGCAAAAAAATTATGTCTGGTAAAGCAGATTTAAGAGAAGTGGAAAAGTGGGTAAGCCAGGCTGAAAAACCAATACTGGAAAGTGGAAGGCAAGAGATGCTGGAAAATATCATTAATTCATATATCTGTTAATAGGATTATTTTATGCGGGGATTATGATGTCAGAAAAACTACCGACAAATGAAGTTCAAGTTGAAATTATGGATTATAAAAATCCTAACTTGAATGTTGATGATCGTGTTCGTGACTTATTATCCCGAATGACGATTGAAGAAAAAGTTGCTCAAATGTTGTGTGTTTGGGGACAAAAGAAAACTTTATTCAGTGATGAGAATGGTAAATTTAACTTAAATAGTTTTGCTTCACACTTTAAAGATGGTATTGGGCAAATTGGACGATTAAGTGATACCAATGATGGTTTAACTCCCATTGAAATGGCTGAATTGTCAAATGCAATTCAAAGGCATTTTGTTGAAGAAACCAGATTAGGAATTCCAGTTATTTTTCATGAGGAATGTTTACACGGACTTGCCGGAAAACAAGCTACCAGTTACCCTCAACCCATAGGACTAGCATCAACTTTTAATTTAGAGTTAGTAGAAAAGATTTATTCATCAATCGCAGAGGATGCACGCAGCAGAGGTGCGCATCAGGCGCTAACACCGGTTGTAGATGTTGCACGGGATCCGCGTTGGGGGAGAGTTGAAGAAACATTTGGCGAAGATCCATATTTGGTGGCACAAATGGGCATTGCTGCTGTGAAAGGTTTTCAGGGCGATGCAAGTTTTAATAATAAAAAGAAAGTCATTGCTACACTTAAACATTTTGCTGCTCATGGGCAGCCTGAATCGGGTACAAATTGCGCACCGGTAAATGTTTCAGAAAGGTTGCTGAGAGATACTTTCCTTTATCCATTTAGAGAAGTTATTAATAAAGCAAATGCTCTAAGTGTTATGGCCTCGTACAACGAAATAGACGGTGTTTCCTCACATGCGAACAAATGGCTTTTGAAAGATGTACTTCGTAAGGAATGGGGATTTAAAGGTTTTGTAGTTTCCGATTACTATGCAATTACTGAATTGAATTTAAGGGAAGAGGCGGTAAGCCATTGTATGGCGAAAGATAAAGATGAAGCTGCAATTCTTGCTGTAAATGCTGGTGTAAA
>JACAFC010000104.1 GCA_013388515.1 Ignavibacteriaceae bacterium
GATCGCCAACTTGTACTGAAGGGCGCTTTGCTTCCGATTTTTCAGATATTTCTTCAGATGCGAATGTTGCTCCATGAATTCCATCTCTTCCTGTTGATGAACCAACAATCATTACAGGATTGCCTTCGCCTCTTGCAATTGCAGATGCAACATGTTCAGTTTTAACTAAGCCGACCGACATTGCATTTACTAAAGGATTATCCTGATAACATTCATCAAAATAAACTTCTCCAGCAACGGTGGGAATGCCAAGACAATTTCCGTAATCTCCAACTCCTCTCACAACACCATCAAACAAGTAACGTGTACGCGCATCATCCAAAGAACCAAATCTAAGAGAATCTAAAGATGCAATTGGTCGAGCACCCATAGTAAAAATATCGCGCATTATTCCACCAACCCCTGTAGCTGCACCCTGGTAAGGTTCAACTGCTGAAGGATGATTATGACTTTCTATTTTAAATGCGATTGCAAATCCATCACCAATATCTACTAATCCGGCATTCTCCTCACCGGCATCAACTAAAAGTCTTCCACCAGATCTTGGCAAAGTTTTTAAAAGTTTGATAGAATTTTTGTAGCTGCAATGTTCGCTCCACATCACGCTAAAAATTCCGAGTTCAGTGTAGGTGGGAATTCTGCCTAGAATTTTCTGTATCCGATTGAACTCATCTTCGGTTAATCCATGTTCTAAAGCAGAGTGTAAAGTTACTACTGGTTCTTGCATCAAATAATCCAAAATTATATTTGTGAAATCAAGGTGATTTGCAAAACAAATATAATACTTATCTGATAGCTATTGAACAGAATTTTCTAATTGTAAAAAGCATGCAATTTATAGGATTAGTTATACCGCTTTTTACAACTGAACACAAGAAAATAATATTATGCTTAAATACTATACTACTGCCTGGGCGATGCCTTTCGGTAAACCTAATTGCTCTTCAGCAAAATTGAATATATCATTCCAAAGTTTAGCATCATGGAGAGTTTCAATATGCGGTAAATAAAAATAAGGTGAGTATCCGTGCTCGATTAACTTTTTAGCATTGTGAAAGAAGAATAATCCAAAATTAAATATAGCTGCAGAAACCGGTGCTTTATCAATAATTACATATTCTTCAACTAATCTTAGTCTATTAAGTTGTACTATGAATGGCACCATCTTATCTACTAATGTTGGTGTTTCACAATCTTCATAACCATTTAAATTAATTTGGCTATGGATGAGATTTCTTAGCCTGATATGTCCTTCTATATTTTCTTCCCAAGTTGATTGACTTGTTTGTCCAAAATCAAGGATGGTTAGTGAAGGAGTTGGGTTACATGGATCATAAAGCTTAAAACTTTGAGTTAAGTTTGCATACTCAATTTTCCTATTATAAAAATCCTCTGCCAGCTCGCTATTTCTTATTTGTTTTATTCGAGATATTGATGCTGGTAATTTATCTGTAAAAGTTAGCGAGGAACGCTGATTTAAATTAAGTTCAACTATTCTTTGATTAAAATTTAGATGCATATCAGCAATAAATATTAATGCTTTACAGGATAATATCTGTTTTTGATGAAACGATACGTTTTGTTTGATATTAACAATTTTAGATAAACTTTTTACACAAGTAGTAACCATAATTGCCTCAAAATTCTTTATAATAAAAGAACTTTGCCTAAAATTATGCCATGAGAACACCTTGTTTATAATTATTATTGAGGGTTGAGATAAATAATTTATACTATTTTGAGATTAAGAAGGGTATCAAGTTTCAGAATAGAACAGCAGAAAAATAATTTAAACATGTAAATACTCCTCCCAAATGTTGTATAATTTATTGGTTGCATTTACATCTTCAGCACAATAAACAGCTATATCTTTTATTCGACCAGCTTCATAAAGCGTATTAACTTCCATCCCAGTAATTCCCTTCGATTTTGGAGACTCTATTCCAAAAGCATGACAATAAAAATCCAGGTTAAATTTTCGGGTAATTCCGTAGAAAGTAAATTGTTCAAGCAGATCAATATGAGTAGTCGAATCAAATCTATTGCCAAGTAAGTTTTTAGAAGGTCTAATTTGCAACAATGCTGAGCGCATCATGAGAAAAGGGATGTCAAAATTTCTACCATTAAATGTGATAACTTGATCAGTAAAGTCAACAATACGCCAAAAAGATTGAATCATTTCTTTTTCAGACAATCCTTTGTAACAAATATTTTTTTCTTCAACAATCCATTCTTCGGGTTCGTTGCTTTCATAATAAACATACGTTTTTTCTCTTTCTATATGATAAATTCCGATGGCAATAATTTTGGCTGTAAGAGGGTACAAATTAAGAAAACGAATTGCATCATCTCGTTTTTGTGATTTCTTTTCATCCTCGGTTTCTTTTATTGAATATCTAAGTAAATATTCTTGTTGGCTTTCGCTGAGTGATTCGAAAGGATATGCAGAAGTTTCAATATCAATGATTATTCTACGCATAAACACCCCATTTACTTTAATGAACTTTTTTTTGGATAATTCTTTCTTGCTTAAATTAAAAAATTTCCACTGATGGCTCAAACAATTTTATTTTCTCCACAAAACCTTTATCGAGGATGATTGATTTTCTTGTCTTTGGATCAACGTGTACTATTACACCTTTGCCATCCGCAACAACTTTGCCGCTTTTATTTTTTGTAATTAAATGATCAAAGCCAAACGAAGAATTTTTTATGAATGATACTTTTGTGTAGACGTCTAACTCTTCGTCAAAATATGAGTGGTCTTGATAATTAATTTCATTCCTTACAATTAAAAATAACTTCCCATCAGAGAACAACCCTTTTTCGGGGAGTAACCCGGCAGCTTTTATATACTCAAGTCTAGCAGTTTCAAAATAATTTATATAGACTGCATTGTTGCATACACCAAGCATATCTACTTCATGAAATCGAACTTTGACAGTTATTTTATGTTTGAAATCAGTTATAGCCATGAGATTTTATTTCATTAATATTTAAGATGAATGGTTTTATTATTTTATTGTTTAGCCGGTAAACTGTTAAATGACATGTATACACTAAAAAAATTATTGTAACTCTTAAATAATTATTTCAAGACCTTTTTTAATATCTGAGCAGCTTTTTTAATATCATCCTTGGTAACATCCAAATGAGTAACCGCTCTAATCCATCCGGGTTTAACTGTGCTAATTAGCAAGCCATTTTGCTTAGCTTGTTCTATTACTTCCCCCGCATCCATTTTAATTGGCTTGAACATCACAATATTGGTTTGAACAGTTTCCAAATTAATTTGAACCGATGAAATAGCAGCAATCTCTTCAGCTAAATATTTTGCATTTATATGATCCTCAATGAGTCTGCTAAAATTGTTTTTTAACGCAAATAAACCAGCTGCTGCAAGCACACCTGCTTGTCTCATTCCACCTCCCCAGCTTTTCCTTATTCTATAAGCTTCTTTTATCATTCCATTATTGCCTGCAATTAAAGACCCAACAGGCGCCCCTAATCCTTTTGAAAGACAACACGAGATGGTATCAAAATGTGAGGCATACTCTGCTGCGCTTATACCTGTTGCTAAGCAAGCATTCCAAATTCTCGCCCCATCAAGATGATACTTTAAATCATACTTGATCACAACTTCTTTAAGTGATAAAATTTTTTCAATTGGCCAAATTGTTCCACCGGCTCTATTATGAGTATTTTCCACTTCAATTACTTTTGTTCGCGGCATATAGTAGGCATCAATTGGGCGAATCTTAGATTCAGCCTGTTCTGCAGTAAATACCCCAAATTTACCTTCAATAGGATTCAATTGAATACCACTTAACTTTGCAGGTGACCCCGATTCGTAATTAAATATGTGTGAATCTATCTCACAAATAACTTCATCGCCAGGCTCGGTTAATAAATTTAAGCAAATCTGATTTCCCATTACTCCACTTGTTACAAAAAGTGCTGATTCTTTACCTAAAAGTTCGGCTGCATATTCTTCCAGCTTATTTACTGTTGGATCTTCTTTGAAAACATCGTCTCCAACTTCAGCATTATACATTGCCTTCCGCATATCTTCAGATGGTTTAGTTATTGTATCGCTTCGTAAGTCAATCATAATTTTATACTATAATTTGAAAAAGTTTTTTATTTTTTTTAAGATATAAATTCCGATGATCCAGGTTGAAAAAGCTAAACAAATAAGGGGAATCAATAAAGGATTTTTAGTAAAAAACGTGTTCGAATCATCTATAAGAACATCATAAACAAGTGAAGCTTCAGCAAACATTTCAGATTGAACTTCAGTTATGCCTAATGAATTAATAACACAACTAATCCCACCATTAGCTGCCCTAACAACTGCCTTTCTATTTTCAACAGCTCTAAGAACAGCAAATTCTTTATGTTGATATGGTCCACTCAAGTTTCCATACCAACTGTCATTTGTAACCACCGCAATAAAATCCACCCCTCGCTTTACAAATTCAGCTGCAAAAGCAGGATAGATTGACTCATAGCAGACTAATCCTGCAACTCGTGAAGTATCATATATTGATTCTGTAGAATCGTTTTTTGTAGTTAAGTGAAAAATTGTCGTGTCCCGTCCCACATTCCAGCCCGAAATACCCACTCCCCACTTAATAATCTTACCTAAAAATGGTAATGCATCAACAAATGGCACCCTTTCACCAAAGGGAACAAGTTTCACTTTTCCATACGATTCTATATATCGGTTGTATGGATTCAAAAGCAGGATTGAATTATATGTGGCATAATAATAATTGTTGGCTTTACTGAATTTAGCATCTTCTGGAATGACCTGAGAGTTGAAAAAAAATTTAGCATCCGGCATACCGGTCATAAGATAGATTTTGTTCGAATCAACAAAATTATGAATTGATTCAAGTATATCTTTGTGTAAGTCACTCCTCAAGTAAACCGGTAAGGCGGTCTCTGGCCAAATGATAATCTTTGCACCTTTGTTAATCGCTTTTTGTGACAAATCAAGATAAACCTTTGTCAACTCATTTAAATCTGTCGCTTTCCACTTTTCCCACGGATTTAGATTTGGTTGAATTAGTCCGACTTTCACTTTCCTAACGAATTGCTTCTCGGTGTTCAACCTTAGTTCGCCGTAAATTAATATTAGGAGTAAGATTAAGAATGTAAGTGCAAAGTTTGCATATGAAAGAAGTTTTTCATTTTTAAAGTTTGTTAAGCCATTAAATAATAAAACATTGATCAATACAATTATACCTGTTAATCCTAATTGACCAATGATATCTGCAATTTGAATAAATCTTGTGTACAATGCTAAACCATTTCCAAGTGAAAGCCAAGGAAAACTCAGATCAGTAAGCATGTATGAGTATTCATAAGCAATGTAAAAAAAAGGCAGGAAGTAAATAACAGCCTTTTTTGAAAAGATTTGTCTTGAAAAATATAATAGTGTTGAAGGTATTAGAAAAAAAACGGGATTAACAAAAATCAATAGTATCCCAGAAATCATTAAAAAAGGATCTGCTTCTTTCTGCCAGCTGCCAACCCAATACAGGGTAAACAAACTAAATACAAAACCCATTAGATAAGATGCGCGATTTAATTCAACAAGCTTTTGCTTAGTTTCAATTACAAATAAGTATGGGATTAAAGCTATAAATAAAAGAATGGGTGCAGGAAATGGAACTGGAGGAAAAGAGACAGCCAGTAAAATTCCACTAACAACAAGCAGCGTTCTATCTTTATTTCTTGTTCTTTTTTCTTCGGAGGTAAGAGGTATTTTATTTTTCCAAAATACGATATTCAATTTTTAACCCTTCTTCTTTTTTGAAGAAAGTATCTTAAAATCAACAACATAATGAGTATGATAGTAATAATAAGCACTATGTTACTGTAAGTTTTTAAATATTGATCTACTAATGTTACATTACTGCCAAACAAAACTCCCAGTGATATAATCAACAAATTCCAGATGGTCGAACTAGTCAGCGCAAATAAAAAAGTTTTTTTAAAATTTAATTCGCTTAATCCGGCAAAAAAAGAAATAACTGCACGAGTGCCCGAAAGAAATCTGTTAGCAAGAATTACCCAGTAACCATATTTTGAAAACCATTTTTCAGCCTTTTGTAATGCTTCAGTAGAAAGAAACTTAAATCTTCCTTTTTCAAGTAACTTTTTATCTACCTGTGTTCCAATAAAAAATAAAGTCATAAATCCCATTACACTTCCAAGAGTTGTAACAAGCAGAGTAGGTATAAAACTGATAACACTTGTACTAACTAAGGTGCCTGCAACCACAATTACTATATCACTAGGAGATGGAGGGAAAATATTCTCTATATAAGAAAAAAAGAAAAGGCTTGCATAAATCCAGATAGGAGGAAAAGTTGCAATCGAATTAAGGATGTCTTCAAACATTCTGTGGAATTTTTATTACTAAAACAGTAGCAAATGCAGAGATGCCTTCTTCTCTGCCAACAAAGCCAAGCTTTTCAGTTGTTGTTGCTTTGATAGAAACATTTTCGATTTGAGTTTGAAGTACATCAGAAATTTTTTTTCGCATCTGAAGAATGTACCCGGAGAGTTTGGGTTTTTGAGCAGCAATTACAGCATCAATATTTCCAACACTATATCCAACCCTCAACATTAACTGATAAACGTCTTTTAATAATTCAAGACTATTAGCGTTTTTGTATTTAGGGTCAGTATCAGGAAAATGTAAACCGATATCACCAGCAGAAATACTTCCCAGCAAAGCATCGCAAATTGCGTGGATCAATACATCTGCATCTGAGTGACCCATTAATCCTTTTTCAAATGGAATTTCAACACCACCGATGATCAACTTCCGATTATCTGAGAAGGCATGAACATCAAAACCGATTCCAGTTCTGTATGGAGTATTCAAAATTTTACCTCAAATGAATCAAACTCATTTTTGAATTCAGACCAAGTAATTTTCGCATTTTTAACTTGTGAATTTGCGGGACCTAATTTAATTAATTTAAAAAGTTCATCGATTAAAATTTTTTCACCCTCTACAATTGTGAGAACCTCGCCTGTATAAAGATTTTGTACAAACCCAGTAAGTTTTAAACGAACTGCTTGTTTAACTACATAATATCTAAAGCCCACTCCTTGAACTAAACCATTTACAATAATTTCTGCTCTCGCATTATTATTTATCATGGTGTTTCTCTATTCCTGTAAAACAATTCACTTACTAAAACGCCTGTAAATATAAAAAGACACCCAATAATGCCAAAGCTTGAAACTCCTTCGTGTATAATTAAATATGCGAAGATAGCTGCAAAAATCGGCTCAAGTGAGAAAATAATGCCGGCTTTTGTTGGTGTAACAGTTTTTTGATACTTAGTTTGAACTACTGTAGCTAGAATTGAGGAAAAAATTGAAGTGTATAGAATTACAAGTATAACCGTTTTGGTGAAATTATACTTTAAAATTTCAATCCCAGTAAAGTTAAAAAAGTAAGTTAAAATCAATCCGGCTATTCCTGTAAAAAGAACCTGAATGATTATTAATGCTTTGTAATCAAATTTCTTGGTAATAATATCTATATAAACAACATAAAGTGCGTAAAAAATAGCACATATAAGAGTTAGAAAATCACCTATGTTAAAACTGCTGCCAAGTTCAGACACAATATCAAGTATTGTTTCACCCTTACTGGATAATAAAACCAAACCTGCTATAACTAGAATAACTCCAATAATGTTTCCACGGCTTGGTGCTTTTCGCTCAAGTATTAGTTGAAGAATCGGAATGAAAACTACAAATGTGCCTGTAATAAAACCTGATTTAGTTGCGGTGGTATATTTAAGACCTACAGTTTGTGTTGCGAAACCAACAAAATAAAGAAACCCAAGGAACAATCCGCCCTTTAGTAAATTCAAGTCTGAAGCAAAAAGTGATTTCCCTAAAAAAGGAAACAGCAACATTCCGGCAAGTAAAAACCTAATTGATATAAAGATCATTGGTGAAACATCATTTAATGCAACCTTTATAATTGGAAAGGTTACTCCCCAAAAAATTGTAATTGTAAATAATGCAATTTCACCAATATATTTTTTCATACATAATAATTTGGCAATTTGGATTTCAGCACTTAACTAAATTTATTTTTCTTTGCTGTACCCAAACTGCTTTAGAATCTTTTCGTTGCTGCGCCATTTTGGTTTAACTTTAACTCGTAATTCAAGAAATACTTCTCTCTGTAAAAATTCCTCAATTGATTTTCTAGCTGTTTCACCAAGCTTTTTTATTGCCTTTCCTTCTTTTCCAATAATTATTGCTTTCTGGCTGTCTTTTTCAACAATTATATTTGCTTGAATAAAATCTTTAGCATTTTCTCTCTCTTTAAAATTTTCAATTTGAATTTCACAGCTGTAAGGAATCTCTTCTGAGAATTGTTCTAATATTTTTTCACGAATTATTTCTGCTGCAAAAAATCGCTCATTTTCATCAGTAAGTTCATCATCTGGAAAATATTTCTGCTGTTCAGGTATTAGCTCTACTATGGAATTCAAAACTTCCGTTAAATTAAATGAATGCTTGGCTGAAATTGGAATTACTTTCGCAAATATGTTTTTGCTTTGCTGCTTTTCAATTAATGAAGATATCTTCTCCTGCGTTGTTAAATCAACTTTATTAAGGAGCAAGATTTTAGGTGTTTTTAATTTCAGTAAGTTTTCTTCAGCAAATTGCTGATGAAAAAGATTATTTCCACTAAAATCATTTTCAATATCTTGAATAATCAAAAGCACATCAGCATCTTTTGCAGCAGCAGCAGCAGCTTCCATCATCTTTTGCTGCAGGAGATAATTCGGCTTTAAGAGGCCGGGTGTATCAATAAAAATTATTTGGTAGTTTTTTTCTGTAAGGATGCCTAGAATTTTTCTACGAGTGGTTTGCGGTTTATCTGAAACTATATTTAATTTTTGGCCTAACAGTGCATTGAGCAGCGTTGATTTACCTGAATTTGGTAGCCCAAGAATAGCGGCGTATCCCGCTTTAAATTTTTCCATACTACTTCAAACTCATTCTTCTACTTTTACGGCTGTGCCGCTTGCACTTACCATAAGCATATTACCACCGCCGCCTCCAATGGTTTCATAATCAAGGTCAACTCCAATTACTGCGTTTGCGCCTAAAGTTTTTGCTTGCTCAATCATTTCTGATAGTGCAATTTCTTTGGCTGATCTCAATTCCTTTTCATAGGCCGCCGACCTTCCTCCAACAATATCACGGATTCCAGCAAAAAGATCTTTAAATATGTTAGCTCCCATAATCGCCTCACCGCTAACTAATCATAATATTTTAATATTTTTTTACCTTCAATTGTATTGGTTGTTAATACAAGCATTTTAATTCCTTTTATTAGTTTTGAATGTAAATATACAGGATTGATTTAAGAAACTTATGCTACTAAAAATGAGTTAATAGTATTTTCAGTGTACACCATTATCTTTTAATCGCGAGGATTTTAAGTTCTCAAAAAAGAAATAACCCGTAATTAAAATACCAAGCGATAGAATTGACCCAAAGATTGAGATTCCCTTAGGAGAAAAAATCAATAAGATTTTTGAACCAACATTTTTTAGAAGTGATATAAAATCATGAGTGTAGTTCTGTGTATAATGAGATTCGACATGAGAATTAAAAGCAGTAAAAACTACCACACCAATAATAATTAAAAAGAAGAAAACGAAGATTGATGAAACTGCTAGAATAAAATTCCTTTGTTCTTTTTGTGCTTTTTTGCGTGCAAACACTTTTTTCATCACACGATCAGTGAAAGTATCTGAGATAAATTCTTCTTGGGTTTTTTTAAGCTGCTCATGAACAGTTAATAATAATTGGTACCTCGATCTATCCTCAAATGAATCAGTCAAAATATCAGCCACTTCTTTCTGTGCAGCAGAGTCTAAATCACCATCAATATACCTATTAAGTAATTCATCACTCAGTTTATTCATATTAATTCCTTGAGTAAGTCATTTTTTAAAATATAATCCCGCAAAGCATTCCGCGAGCGGTGCAGCATCACTTTTACGTTTGATACAGATATATTCATTATTTCGCTAATCTCCTCACAACTCATTCCGTTTATGTAGAACAGATTTAACAAAGCTGAATAATTTGATGGAATTTTTTCCAGCATATTGGTTATAAATGAGGAAAAATTAATATTTTCTGTAGTTCTAATATCTAGATGACTTTCCAAGTTAAAAAAATCATCAATAGATGCAGTTTCATTCTCTATTTTTCTTTTTTTTGAATTTACTCGACTGATTGCTGTGTTATAAACAATTCTGTAGAACCATGTTGAAAACTTAGATTCTTGCTTAAAACTGTTGAGTCCATTAAAAGCTCTCAAAAAAGCATCTTGCAAAACTTCTTCTGCATCCATTTCATTTTTTAGGATTCTTTTAACCAAAGAAAAAGCTTTGTTTTTATACCGATCGATAATAATTGCATAATCAGTTTGGTTACCGCGTTTAACGGATGCAATTATTTCCAAATCGGTAAGGTTCTTCATTTTAAGATTTGACTGAAATTCCAAATAAAAGGTTACAGAAGCTAAGTATTAATTTTGGATTAAAATAGATAGACAGAATACCAAATACAATCGGCTGTAACCTTTATTTACTATTATAAGTCATAAGGTTTAGATCGAGGAAGAATAAAAATAATGTAACCCGTTTAAAATTTATTAGTCTGAAATTAAAAAGGAGAAAAATATGGGACCAGATGTAATCGCTGTATCAATTCCAATTATCGGAATAATTGCTACTGCATTAATTTTAATCACTGCTTTTTACTTTAAATCTAAAGAAAAGCAGTTATTGATTGAGAAAGGATTAAGTGCCGAACAAATAAAGGAGTTTTTTGAATCCAAAAAAGATCCTAATGGCTTACTAAAGTTCGGCATAATAATTTTTGCTTTCGGGCTTGGATTAGGGTTTGGAATAATGATGGAAGATGCTACCTCAAAGGGGTACTGGGTTCCGCTTCTGTTATTTACTTTTACTGGATTAGGATTCATTGGCAGCGGATTTATTGCCAGGAAGTACGATATTAAAAAATAGTTCAAAAACTAATCAACCCAGTTTCTGTTATGCAAAATATTACATAGAAACTGGGTTAATTAAATAGTAATTGAATTTTTAATTAAGATGTTCTCTTAATTCAAGCCAACGTTCAGCATCAATTGCTGCCATACAACCAGAACCAGCTGCTGTAATTGCTTGCCTATACTTATGGTCAGCAACATCACCTGCTGCAAAAACTCCCTCAATATTTGTATAGGACGATCCCGGTTTTAATATCAGGTATCCGGTTTCATCCATATCAAGTATTCCCTTGAACAATTCAGTGTTTGGCTTATGCCCTATTGCAATGAATAATCCCTCGGCATTAAACTGGCTTGTAGAATGATTTTTTGTATCTTCAAGAATAACACCTGTCATCGTTTTCTTTCCATCTTCTTCTTTGCCAACAACTTCTTTCACAACTTTATTCATTAAAAATTTTATTTTGGGATTCTTTTTAGCTCTATCCAACATAATTTTAGATGCGCGAAACTCTTCTCTTCTGTGAATAATTGTAACTTCGGAGGCAAATTTTGTTAAGTAGTTAGCTTCCTCCATAGCAGTATCACCGCCGCCCACCACTAATATTCTCTGATTTCGGAAAAAGAAACCATCGCAAGTTGCACAAGCCGATACACCATATCCCATAAATTTCTTTTCACTTTCAATTCCTAAAAGTCTTGCCGATGCACCCGTTGCAACAATAACAGCATCAGCAATAAAGACTTCGTCATAAGATTTTAGAACAAAGGGGTGCTTTGAAAAGTCGACAGCAGTGACTTCCTGATATAAAGATTTTGCACCAAAACGATGAACCTGTTTCCTCATAATATCCATTAACTCAGGTCCCTGAATTCCATGCTCAAAGCCTGGATAATTTTCAATTTCAGTTGTGATTGTAAGCTGGCCGCCTGGCTGAATTCCTTCAAATATCAAAGGATTTAAGTTTGCTCTTCCAGTATACAATGCTGCAGTAAAACCTGCCGGACCCGAACCAATAATGATTACTTTGTGATGATTGATTTTTTCGGACATTTTTTCCTCATTATTAACTTCAATAAACTTTAATTTATTAGATACGATTTGGTAAGCAAAGTTTCAACTTTAAGTTTCTAAAAGAAATTCTGCATTGCGTTTCATTCCAGATAGTTTTGCCCGCTTGATTGGACTTTCACAAAACTTTTGATCAAACTCCTCTTGAGTCATATTCAATAAATCATTTAAATTAAGTTCATTATTACCTTCATTTGGATTGAACTCGCTTTGGTTAGTAACCTTTGAAAACTTTTTATTCCAAGGACAAACTTCCTGACAAATATCGCAGCCAAAAATCCAGTTTTCAAACTTATTCTTAAATTCTGCAGGAATCTCTTTTTTATTCTCTATTGTTAAGTATGAAATACATTTGTTTGAATCGAGAACATATTCTTCAACAATTGCATCTGTTGGACAAGCATCTATGCAAGCAGTACATGAACCGCAAAAATCCTTTATTGGATGTTGATATTCGAATTCCCAGTTTGTAATAATATTTGCAATAAAAAACCAGCTGCCATTTAACTTATTTATAATATTCGTGTGATTGCCTTGCCAGCCTATTCCAGCTTTTACAGCCCAAGCTTTATCCATTACCGGACCGGTATCGACATAAGATACCGCTTCGAATGCCGGTTCTATAGTTTTTAATTCATTGATTATCTTTTTTAATCTTTCCCAAATTATTAGGTGGTAATCTTTTCCCCAAGCATAGCGCGAAACTTTTCCAATGCCAATTTCATGTGAATGATTTGAAGAAGTGTAATAATTCATCCCTAATGAAACTACTGATTTGGCAGATGGAAGTAAAATTTTCACATCTTTTCTCTTCTCCAAATTGCGAATCATGTACCCCATGCCTGCATGAAAACCACTTTGAATCCATTCATTTAACTTCTCAGTTTCAAAATGGAGATTTTCTGCTTCGGCAAACCCAATTAAATCGAATTGATATTTTTTTGCTATTTCGACTACTTGCTGGTTAGAAATTTTCATATGAATTGAGCGTTAAAAAAATCACCAGTTAAATTTTTTCTGATTGACTTTCACATAAACTTCATTTTCCACAACTTTAGTTTCAAATACTCTTAATCCATTAGATCCGCTGGGAGTTTTGCCAGTTTCTAAATCAAACTTCCAGCCATGGACAGGACATACAACATAATTGTCCTCAATAAAACCGTCATAAATTAAAGTAGTTTGCAGATGCGGACAAATATTACTTAGTGCAAAAACTCTTTGCTTAATAAGAAAGACTGCGATGTCAATGTCGTTTAAAATAAATCTTCTTCCGATATTATCATTCAACTCATTAATGCTGCATATTCTCTGAAAGTCTTCTAGCTTCATATCAGTCATAAAAAATTCTTCCTTATTAAAATTTATAATTTTTTAGTTAATGATTTTATTTAAAGAAGTTCCAGCGCTGCGTTAAAAATCTTACTTTGGAAATTTACTCATTACTGAGATTAAAACACTTCGGAAATTTTGTCATCACAGCATCTGCAATAATTTCAGCGGCATGATCATGTTTTAAACGATGGGTGTTAATTGTTAGGTGATAAAGCAATGGATCATCAATTTGTTTGTGAAAATATGTACTAATATAGTTTCTTCTTGTCTGATCATCTTTTTTCAAAAATTCGGCTGCTTGTTTGGTATCAAAACCATAAACTTCGGTTACATGCTTTACTCTATCTTCAAATGTTGAAACTAATCTAATGTGAAAGGCATTTGATAAATTTGAGGTAACTACATTTCCGCCCCGGCCAATGATTATAACATTTCCAATTTCTGCAAGACTCAAAATTGTTTGGGTTGTTTTATAAACCAAAGTATGCACTGACGGCTGACCAACAAGTATTTCACTTGCAAATGATAAAATTGATGAGTACTTCTTTTCGTCAAAAATTTCTGTAAGTGTTTTAGGGAGGTTATGATCTTCAATTACTTTTTGTATTAAGTTTTTTTCAAAGATTGTCCAATCCGGCAAATTAGGTTTTTTGTATTTTTGGAATATCTCAATCAGTTTATTGCTTATTATATCGGCGCCTGCGCCGGTTTCACGTGAGATGGTTATGCAAGGCCCCTTTTCAAATTTTCCCCTTTCGTGCAAATCTTTTTCTTTTGAATGAGTTTCGATATAAAGTTTTGCTTTTTCTAGTGCTCCTGAAATCAGCATATCTTTACCCTTTCAAAAGTTTTACTAATCCAAGCTAGAACAACGAAGAACAGAACTAAACCAAAATAAGAAAAAAATGGGCATCAGATGATGCCCACATTGAAATCTAAAAAAATTATCTTCCTAAGGTATCAAGATAGTCTTTACGTTTTAATAAAGTTTCCTCATCCTCAACATGTTTTGGATCGGGGACACAACAATCAACCGGACAAACAGATGCGCATTGCGGTTCATCATGGAAACCTTTGCATTCTGTACACTTATCAGGTACAATGTAAAAAAAGTCGTTAGAAAAGAAACCTGTAGCACCGCTTGGAGCTGCATCATCGGAACCATAACTTTTACCGGCTAATTCCCATTGAGCACCGCCTTCATATATAGCAGTATTAGGACATTCAGGTTCGCAAGCACCGCAATTGATGCATTCCTCAGTTATCATTATTGCCATTTCAATTCACTCCTTAGAACTATTAAAAAGAAAATATTTTATTAATATTGAATAAACTCGTATCAATTTTACGAAAACCCCCAAACAACTTCAATGAAAAACAAATAAATATTTGTTTACCAACTTCCACTTGAACCGCCGCCACCAAAAGAACCCCCTCCGCCGCTAAATCCACCAAACCCTCCACTGCTGCTTCCACCCCCAAAACCGCCTCCAAACCCGCCTGTTCCCCATCCTCCGCCATGATATGTAATTCCACCTGAACCATATCGTTTAGTCTTAGGAATTATAAAAAATACAATGAAAATTATTATTAATAATATTATAAAACCTGAAAGATTTCCCTCTTTATCCTGTCCCTTTGGGCTTCCTTTATATTCTCCGCCAATTGCTGCAATTATGGCATTTATTCCAGCGGTTATACCAGCATAATATGCGTTTTTTCTAAAATGCGGGGCTATTTCATTTCTAATAATTGAGCTTGCTAATGCATCAGGCACAGCACCTTCTAATCCATATCCAACCTCTATCCGCATTTTTTTGTCATTTTTAACAACTAACAGAAGAATACCGTTTGAGTGTTCCTTCGTGCCAATTTTGTTTTTCTCAGCTACTTCGTATGAGAAATATTCAAGAGGATAGCCTTCAAGTGAAGCAATCATCAACGACACTAACTGGTTGGATGTAGTGTCTTCAAAAGTTTTAAGTCTATAATTTAGTTGCTGCAATTCATCGGCAGTCAGGGTATTTGTAAAATCATTTGCCCAATTTTTTAACTCCGGGATTTGGGGTTGAGCGAATGAAAATGTTAAACTTCCAAAAATCAGAAAATAAAGAATTCTCAATTTCAGAACTCAACTTTGGGAGCAGTCTCAGCTCCTGGTACCGATTTAAAATATGCTTTTTCCCTAAATCCAAATATCCC
>JACAFC010000263.1 GCA_013388515.1 Ignavibacteriaceae bacterium
GAGTCTACTCCGAAAAGTCTGATATTTTTCAGTTAAGTATATAGTTGATCGTTTACACAGTCAAGAGGTTTTTAGGCATCGCGATATAACTGGTTTGGGACATAGTTTTTTGTTAAATTTTGTCAGTGTTCAAATCCTTATGAGAAGAGAGATCAGCGATGTTTAGAAAGTCCAATAAAGAGCCTCAACTTGATCTTTTCGGCAGCTTTTCTAATATACTTGATGGCCGATCCTTTGATCAATATAGCGATGCGCACCACTGGCACAATCAATTTCGCACCGAGATAGTGTCCCGGGTAGACGAGTCCATTTTTAAAGTTCTTTTCAGCGAAACCATGGGTGCTCCCAATGCCTCCGTATCTGTCCTGATCGGTATGATGTGCCTCAAGGAAGGATTTGGCTGGAGTGATGCGCAGCTTTTTGAGCAATGCCGCTTCAATCTGCTGGTGCGTAGCGCCCTGGGGTTGTTTAACCTGAATGATTCGGTTCCCACTGAATCCACCTACTATTTATTTCGTCAACGGATATATGAATATCAGCGTCACGGTGGTGAGGATTTACTGCAAAGGAGCTTTGTATCGATTACCCGCCAGCAGGTCAAAGAGTATAATGTCAATGGCCGGCGAATTCGGATGGACAGTAAACTGATTGGCAGTAACATCGCTTATTTTTCTCGCTATGAGATTATCCATCACAGTCTCATCGCCTTTTACAAATCCCTCACTAGACGCCAACGGGCGCTGCTTCGTGTTCAGGACGTTACCCAGCTCAGCGAGTTGGCCAGTGAAGAGCCGGGAAAAACCATGTACTACAGCAGCCAGGAGGAGATCAAGACGCGGATGGAATCCCTGGGTCTATTACTCTACCAGTTGATTCGTATTTTTGCCGGTCAGGAAAGCGAATCCTACCGTCTGCTGGTTCGGGTATTCCAAGAACAGTACCGGGTGGTTGAGGAAGAAAAAGTTCTGCTGCGGCCTAAAGAAGAGATCGCCTCCGATAGTCTGCAGTCCCCGCATGATCCGGATAGCGCTTATCGACACAAACAGGATCAGAAAATTAAAGGTTATACCGTCAATCTAACCGAAACCATTAGCCAGGATTCTCTTAACCTGATCACCAATGTCCTGGTTGAAAAAGCCAATGTATCGGATGTGGAATTTGTCCAGCCGGCCATTGAACAAAGCATTACAGTAACCGATCAGCCAGTGGAGACCGTCTATGTCGACGGTGGATATCAAAGCCCGGACAATGATGAGTTCTGTCAGAATATTGACATGGTTTATACTGGCCTTCAGGGAACAACCTCCCGCTACGATTTAGAAATGACCCCGGAGGGTTTGCTGGTTACCGATACCCAGACCGGTCAGTTTTATCGGGGCCGTCTGGCGAAAAAGATCAAAACCAGTAAAGAGGATCGCTGGGTTATCGATACGGACAAAGCTCGGGTGTATTTTAGTCAACAAGCCATCAGGGCGTCTCACTTGCGTCGAGAGGTGCAGAGACGTTCCAAAGAGGAACGAAACCAACGCAACAATATTGAAGCGACTATTTTCCAGCTGGGTTATCACCTGGGCAACAACAAAAGCAAATATCGGGGGTTGATTAAACATAAAATCTGGGCCATATGTCGAAGTTTGTGGATCAATCTGGTTCGAATTACCAACTTCCTTAAAGAAACATATCCAAGAACCATTGTGGGAAGGATAAATACGGTAAATATATCCCGTTTTGCCTGGTGTTCTGATTTAATCAGCACAATTAACTGGAGAAAAAGTCCTGAAGTAGAGATGCGGTTATTATCTTGATGATTTCTATCCATGAAAAGTAGATTCGAATATTCTATTTTTCGGAGGGGACTCTTAGTTAATAGTTAATATTTTTCGATTGGAAGGAGGGTACCCTAAACTAATTCCAGATATCTGCCGGTTCTGTTTTCCTTAATTTATATCATCTATTGTTTTTCTCAGTGCTCTCAGCGTTCTCTGCGGGAGCATAATCTCGCGCCAAACCGCAGTCAATAGTTAATAGTTAATAGTTAATAGTTTATAGTTTATAGTTTCTAGTTGGAAGGAGGGTGCACTTTAAAATAATTTCAGATCTCTGCCGGTTCTGTTTTCCTTAATTTATATCATCTATTGTTTTTCTCAGTGCTCTCAGCGCTCTCTGCGGGAGGATAATTTTGCACCGAGCCGCCAAGGGAAAGTAAAGAAGATTTTTTTGTCAGGCAGATTTTATCAAAATTTATTATATTTACCATTTAATGAACACTGAACTTATCTCATAAATGAGTTGAAAATCTATTAATTGGTTCATTATACATTTGATTAAAAATAACAAAAAGGAGTTAACACGATGAAAATTACTAAAATTGTTGGACGTGAAGTACTGGATTCCAGAGGAAATCCAACCGTAGAAGTGGATGTGATGATAGATGACAAATTTTTTGGACGGGCTATTGTTCCCTCAGGTGCCAGCACTGGCGAGCGAGAAGCAGTGGAGTTACGGGATGGAGATAAGAATCGATTTAAGGGAAAAGGAGTTCTCAAGGCGGTGGGAAATGTAAATACGGTGATTGCCAAAAATGTCGTTGGTAAAAAATTCGATTCGCAGAAAGACATCGATGAAAAATTAATTGCTCTGGATGGTACTCCCAATAAAGGAAAACTGGGCGCCAATGCGATTTTAGGCGTTTCTATGGCTTATGCTAGAGCGGCCGCCGCCGCTAAAGGAGTTCCTTTATATCGGTATCTCTCGGATAAAGAAAAATACATCCTGCCGGTTCCCTGTATGAATGTGATTAATGGTGGCCGACATGCCGATAACACCGTTGATTTTCAGGAATACATGATTGCTCCTCATCATGCCTCATCCTTCAAAGAGTCTATCCGGATGGGCGTGGAAGTTTTCCATACCCTAAAAGAAATTCTTAAGAAAAAAGGATATTCTACGGCGGTGGGTGATGAAGGTGGTTTTGCTCCCAATCTCAAATCCAATCAGGAAGCGGTTGAGGTTATTTTAGAGGGGATCACCAAAGCCGGATTCAAACCCGGAGCGGATGTATCAATTTGCCTGGACCCGGCGGCTAGCGAAATGTGGGAAGATGGGAAGTATAAATTCTTTAAGTCCGATCAACACCTGGTTACTTCCGATGAGATGATCGGCATCTGGAAAAAGTGGGTGGCTGATTATCCGATTATTCTGATTGAAGATGGAATGGCCGAAAACGACTGGGACGGCTGGCGAAAATTGACGGCCGAATTGGGTGATAAGATCGAATTGGTGGGAGATGACATCTTCTGCACGAACCCCAAAATTTTAAAAGAGGGCATTGAGAAGAAGATTGCCAATTCCATTCTCATTAAGCTCAATCAGATTGGCACCATTACTGAAACTTTGCAGACTATCCAATTGGCGTATGCGAATAAGTATAATTGTTTTGTCTCCCATCGCAGTGGGGAAACAGAAGACACCACCATTGCCGATTTAACAGTGGCGGTTGGGGCAGGGCACCTAAAAACCGGCAGTGGCTGCCGCAGTGAGCGAATTGCTAAATTCAATCAACTGATCAGGATTGAAGAAGAACTCGGGAACAAAGGCACATTTGCCGGCCTGAAGGCATTTAAAAATGCCAGAGCCTGAAATTAAAAGCGATCGCTAGATTTAACATTTATTTTGCGCCACAGTTTTTTTTCTATACTTTTAATGAGAGAGAAACTGTGGCTTCTTTATATTACCAAATATTACCAACTGCAGGCTGCTTAAAAAGAGTTAATAATTTATCGTTTATAATTTATAAATGGTAATTACCGGGCTTTAAATCAAGGAATTAATCAGGATCAAAGTAACAATTTGCCACATAAGTTAACCAACGCTGCCGTTGCCCGGCACATTTGATTGAATCTGTGGCAAAATTCGTCTGCGTATTTATTAGGAATTAGGCTGATCAAAATTTTCCTACGGCAAATTTTTATATCCCAGCACTTTGCCATTTTTACGAAATTCCAGACGCGCATAATTTTTTTCGGCTGGCAATGGAAAAGCCACCACTCCGGCAGTCTCCTCACCATTGGCAATGGTCTTATCGACTAAAGGTGTGGAGAACTGGTTACTGATTTTCCCTCGGATTTCTTTTCCATCTTTTTTCACCAGATAAATATTTCCAGCAGATACGCTTAACTTTTCAGGTAGAAGATTGTATACCACGATTAAAAAGGCCACATAGTCTGTATTCTGCATTTGATCCGTTACCGCGATTGGAACTGCAAGACCTGGATCTAAAATATTCAAGGCCTTTTGACGAGCCAGGGAAAGATATTTTGCCGCTTCGCTGTGAGTCGGATCAAGGAAGGTAGCATTAGTCAAATAATGATCGGCGGCAATATATTGCAAGGGGTCCTGGGCTCCTTTTTTATAGGCCGCCAATCCTTTTTCGTAAATATCCATAAAGTTTTCTTCTTTAAATTGACGCATCACCTGGTTGGCCTCACCATTATTCGGATTAAATTCCAGGGCTTTCTCCAGATAGGCCAGCGCCGTTTCGAAATTTTTTTTCTGCTGGAAAGGATTATCCCCTTTGGTATTTTTATAAGCGACGGCTAATTTAAGATGAATTTCACTGGTGGCCTGCAGCAGTTCCGGGGAAGGATTTTCCGGCAGATACTCTAAACCACTTTTTACCCGCGCCTCGAATGCTTTCACCGTCTGACGTTTTTCATAAAAGGATTCACCTTCCCGAAAGAAACATAAGACTATCTTTTCTTTTAGTGCCTGATTATCAGGCTGTTCCTTGGCCGCTTCAAGATAATATTTCAGGGCTTCAGCATAATTCTGCTGCTGAAAAGCCTCATCTCCGCTTTCCATCACTCCTTTGCCGCATCCCGCTACCAGCAAGACGACAGACATGAAAGCTGCGATGAAGAATTGTTGTTTCATGCGATTTCTCTCCCTGAAATGATGCTTTTCACTATTTATCTTTTACTTGCCTGTTCATTTCTCATTCTACTAAAATCATTATCGACAGCCATGATCTAAATTTTAGACAATTTTACTTAAAATTAATTCGATTGGATGATTACAGACGCGGTATATTTGTCAGAGATATATCTGGTTTATCCTTATGATAATTAAAATTTATTTTTATTTCGGTTTTTTTATGAGGAAAATTTGTCGGTAAAAAGTTGAAATTTTTCTTTTTAAATATATAGTGATGTTTTTATTTTAAATTACTGGTGCCCGGAAATTTTAAATTTTTAGTAACCCAGAGAGTGAGGAAAAATAGTGGATAAGTTTGAAATCTTGCAGAAATTATCTTTTTACACTCTCGCCTCACCTAATCGAAAACGGGAAATTGAAAATGCCGCCACTTATATGGTTATTACCGAGGCGCGACCTCTTTTTCTGGAAGGGGATGTTTGCCGGAATATCGGTTTTGTGGGAAAAGGCAAAATACGGGTCTCGAAAATTTCACAGAGTGGGCGGGAAATTACCTTATATCATGTTCATCC
>JACAFC010000145.1 GCA_013388515.1 Ignavibacteriaceae bacterium
ATTCGGGAAAATCTAAAGCGATTTTAGAAAGGTTGACTGAGGGAACCATAGAATTAGCAAAAATTTGTGCAAAAGAAAAAGTCGATGCAATTTTAATTTCCTCTGCATTTGCTGGAGCTGGATTAATATCTCGAGAGCATTATATAGAATTTGTACTACCATACGAGAAAAAAATAATCACCGAGGTTCAAAAAGAGTACAACATTCCAATTTATACCCATACTTGCGGAAGTATTGGTGACCGCCTTGATTTAATGCTTGAAACATCCACTAATGGTATTGATACTCTTGATCCTCCACCGCTTGGGACTGTTGAACTTGAAGAAGCAAAAGAAACTTTAGATGGAAAAGCTTTTATAAAAGGCAATATTGATCCTGTCAATACGCTTTTACTAGGAACGACTGAAACAATTAGAAAAGATGTTGAATGGAGAATTAATGTTGGCAAGAAAAGGGGCGGGTTTATTTTAAGCTCTGCATGTTCTGTGGCACCCAGAACCCCCACACAGAACATTGAATTGCTCTATGAATTAGTTGAAACTTTCGGGAAGTATGAATAAATCAATAATTCATTTTAGTTTTTTGTAACGATAATTAAATTTTTGCATCAAACTAACTAAAAAAACAAAGTACTATGAATTACGAAGTAAATGATTTTAATAAAGATGTCCTCCAAGCTAGTTACAGCCTGCCTGTAATAGTTGATTTTTGGGCAGAGTGGTGTGGACCATGCAAAGTTCTGGGACCAATAATCGAAAAGTTAGCCGCTGAAAACAAGGGTGAATGGAAATTGGTTAAAGTAAATAGTGATGAATATCCGGAAATATCTTCTCAATACGGAATTAGAAGTATTCCTAACGTGAAACTATTCTTCAAAGGAGAAGTTATTAACGAATTTGTTGGCGCTCTTCCAGAAAAAGCAATAAGAGATTGGCTCACTAAAAATATTCCTAATAAAAATAAAGATTTACTTTTACATGCTGAATCTCTACTTGCTACAGGCAACACTTTGGATGCCGAAGCTATTTTGAAAGAGGTTCTTGAGACTGACTCAAAAAACCAAACAGCTAAAATATTATTAGCAAAATCTTGGATTTTTTCTCATCCTGCAGAATCATTGAAGCTTTTAACCGACAGTGAGACAGAAAATGAATATGTAGAACAGATTGATTCGATAAGAACTTTATGTAACTTATTTGTATCCGATCTCAAAAAAGAATTAGAGGAAACACCTACTAAGTCCGTTTTCATGGAGGCCGTTGAATATCTCAAAAACAAACAATTTGAACTTTCATTAGAAAAATTTATTCATGTGATAAGGACTGATAGATTTTACAATGATGATGGCGCAAGGAAAGTTTGTATTGCCATATTTAAATACCTAGGCGAAGAAAATCCTATAACATTAGCTTATAGAAGAGATTTTGGAAGAGCTTTATATATTTAACCAAATTAGCTTTTAGTGAAACTTACGATTGCGTCATCCACTGTATCAAATATTTCAAATATCTTTACAGTTCCGGTAAGCTCGAGCAGTGCTTGAGTCTCAGAATGGATTCCCACTAATTTCAAATTACCACCTTTCTTACTTACTTTCTTTAAAGCAGTAACAATTGTGCTTAAAAATGTCGAATCTATAAATGCGCAGTGAGTTAAATCCACAATGAGTTTAAGATATCCCTCTTCGATATCAGTATTTAAAAAGTTCTTAAATTCTTCTGCCTCTTTAAAGGTAGCACGACTAATTTCTACTGTTTCTATTGCAATATCATTTGTTTTTTCGCTTAAAAAGGACATTTATTTTCCCAATTTTTTTAACAGTTGTAATGATAGTAAATCCTGATGTTTTGGACAAATTAAATTTATACTTATAAAAATGACTTATTTTTCCGTCTAACTTTCCTCAGATGTTATCCAACAACAAAAAATCCGTTTGATTGGATTTTTTGGCAGGCTTTAAATTTTTTTGAGGGAAACTACATATTTTAAACAATGGACATGATTCACAAAGTGGATTTGTCGATTTGCATATATCTCTGCCCAACTTAATTAAATTTGTATGAAAAACATGAGCAATACCATCCGGGAAATTTTGATTTAATAGCCAAAATGTTTTATCCGCAGATTTTGTTTTAACTAAACCAATTCGATTAAGTGTTCTGTGAACATGGGTATCCACCGGACATACATTTCGATTCATGGAAAATAATAATACACAGCTAGCTGTTTTTACCCCAACACCATTAAAACTGGTTAGCTCAATAATAGCATCACGATTGTTGAGTTTACTGATATGTTTCAGATCAATTGTTTTATTCTGATTTTTCAATTTATTTATTAAGTCCTTTATTGCCCTTGCCTTTTGCTTGGCAAGACCACCTACACGGATCAATTTTTCAATTTCAGTAACAGTTGCTGAAGATAATTCATTCCATGATTTAAAATTTGCTTTCAGGTTTTTATAAGCTATGTAAGAATTTTTATCGTTTGTATTTTGAGATAATATTGTAGCAATTAAAGTATTTATAGGAGTTGGCTTAACTTTACTTCTTGATGGAAAGCCAAATCTTCCAATTAGCAGATTATTTATTTTAATAATTTTTGATTTCATTCTGTTGAGCAAAAAAAAGAGGAGCACTTAGCTCCTCAACAAATGATGATTTTTGAAAATTAAAATCCTATCCCAACATCAAAAAATTGAACATTTTCCAATCTACCGTAATCTGCCCATCCATAATTAACAAAAAGAGTAAATTGGTCGTTAAAATTATATTTTAATCCGCCTCCAAAAGTTAAACCTTGTTCACTATCTCTTAAAAACAATGACTTGTAACC
>JACAFC010000206.1 GCA_013388515.1 Ignavibacteriaceae bacterium
GGCAGGCTCAGCATGACATAAGAAATTAAAACAGAATCTGTCACACTGAGCCATAGTGAGCTCAGTCGAACTACGAAGTGTGACATGAACATTGTCAGTCTGAGCCTGTCGAAGACTGATGCAATTATTTGAGATTATCAAATATCTCTCTTACCTTCAGCAAATTAGCTTCAACGTCTGCCTTCTTCATCCTCTCCTTCTCCACAACTTCTGGTGCTGCATTGCTGACAAACTTTTCGTTGGATAATTTTTTATCAATTCCAACCAACACACCTTCAAGCCGCGTGATTTCTTTTTGCAAACGATTCTTCTCAACTTCTAAATCTATCAATCCTTCGAGAGGAATATAAATTTCACAATTCTTAATTATGGTTGAAGCACTCGCTTTTGGTTTAGTTATTGTTTCAGAAACTTGAATCTCTTCAACTCTTGCCAGCTTTTTGATATACTCAAGCTGATAGTCTTTAACTGCTGCAGATTTGATAAACGCTTTAACAAACTTAGATGGAGGAATATTCATCTCACCGCGAATGTTACGAATTGCGGTGATGATGTCCTGCACAAATTCCATTTCGGTTTCTGCTTCAACTGAAATCTTTACAGAATCTAACTTTGGATATTCGGCAGTTGAAATGCTTTCACCTTCTAAACGTTCATAAATTCTCTGCCAAAGTTCTTCTGTAATGAACGGCATGAAAGGATGAACAATCTTCAACAAGTTTTCAAACATTTTTAATGCTCGAGTGAGAACAGCCGATTTCACTTCTTCATTAGCCGAGTACAATCTGTTCTTTGCAAGTTCAATGTACCAATCGCAGAAGTCATTCCACACAAAAGAATATATAATCTTCGAGGCATTATTCACTTCAAACTTATCCATTGCTCTGTTGAGTTCTGAAAGAGTTTGATGAAATCGTGAGTTGATCCATCTGTCTGAAAAATCAATATGCTTGTCAATTAGTTTTTCATTCAGAGGAATATTCTGTGCACCTGCCTGCCGGTAGGCAAGGTTCATCAGCAAGAATCTTCCGGCATTCCAAATTTTGTTTGAGAAATTTCTGCCGATTTCACACTTCTCAGTTGAGAAGAGAACATCCTGTCCAAGCGGAGCAAGATAAATTACAGTAAACCGTAAAGCATCTGCACCATAATCGCGGATAACATCAAGAGGATCGGGAGAATTGCCAAGTGACTTGCTCATCTTCCTGCCTTGCATATCGCGAATTACACTTGTGAAGTACACATCTTTGAAAGGTATATCTTTCTTGAAGTACATTCCCGCCATTATCATTCGCGCAACCCAGAAGAAAATTATATCGGGAGCTGTTACAAGCAGATCGGTTGGATAGTAATAATTTTGTTCTTCATCATTCACAAAAACATCATGCGCCCAAAGCCAGCTCGATGCCCAAGTATCCAGCACATCTTCATCCTGCCTAAGATTTTTCGAACCGCAGTGCGGGCATTTTTCTGGCGGCTCAACCGAAACAATTGGTTCTTTACATTCAAGTTTGCAGCAATCATCACCAACACAATACCAAACAGGAATTCTATGACCCCACCAAAGCTGACGTGAGATGCACCAGTCTTTTATGTTGCTCATCCAGTGTTCGTAAGTTTTTACCCAATGGTCGGGATGATAATTTACTTTGCCATCTTTCACTACTTGAAGTGCAGGTTCTGCAAACTCTTGCATGCTCATGAACCATTGTTCCGAAAGATATGGTTCAATTGGAACATTTCCCCGCTCTGAATAACCAACTTTATTTTGATAATCTTCTACCTTCACAAGTAAACCAAGCTGCTCAATTTTTTCAACGACTTTCTTTCTTGCTTCAAAACGATCTAATCCAACAAATTCCCTTGGGGCGTTTTCATTTAAGCTCGCATCATCATTCATAATGTTCACAATTTCAAGTTTATGCCGCTGTCCCATGTCATGATCATTCACATCGTGAGCAGGAGTAACTTTTACTGCACCAGTTCCAAATTCCATGTCAACATATTCATCTGCAAAGATGGGGATTTCTCTTCCAACAATCGGAAGCAAAACTTTTTTGCCGATGAACTTTTTAAATCTTTCATCATTTGGATTTACGGCAACTCCGGTATCACCGAGCATTGTTTCGGGACGAGTAGTTGCTACAGTAATGAACTCATCGCTGTCTTTAACCGGATATTTGAAATACCAAAGCTTTCCGTTTACTGTTTTGTAAATAACTTCTTCATCAGAGATTGCAGATTTATTTGCGGGATCCCAATTCACCATTCTGAAACCGCGGTAGATCTTGCCGTCTTTATAAAGCTGAACAAACGCTTCAATAACTTTTTTATAGTAGTGATCATCCATTGTGAAGCGTTCTCTCTGCCAGTCGCAGCTAACACCAAGCTTTTTAAGCTGCTGAATAATTATTCCGCCGTACTTTTCTTTCCATTCCCAGCAATGCTTTAGAAATTCCTCGCGCCCAATTTCATACTTATTAATTTTCTGTTCCTTCAGCATCTTTACAACTTTAGATTCCGTAGCAATCGAAGCATGATCAGTTCCTGGAACCCAGCATGCATTAAATCCTTGCATACGTTTTGTGCGGATGAAAATATCTTGAATAGTGTTGTTAAGGATGTGTCCCATTGTTAAGCTGCCAGTGATATTCGGCGGAGGAATAACTATTGTGTATGGCTTTTTGCTTTTATCTATCTCCGAGTGAAAAATGTTATGCTTTAGCCAGTAGCCGTACCACTTTTCCTCAACATCTGCGGGGTTGTACGCTTTGGGTAGTTCTTGTGGGAATCCATGCCTTTGGTAAATGTTAGTCGTCATTGTAACCGTAATTTATCTCTGTGAGGTGCAAATATAAGGAAAAATGGGGAACTGGGGCGTAATAGATTAATGTAAAGGTTAGGAAAATAATTTGATCTTTTTCTTTTTACAAATTTCACCCATCCTTTTGTTTATAGCTTTGGATAATGTAACTTCTAAATCGTCAAGATTGAAATAGGGAAAGTAATGGATAGATTTATTTTCTAAGTTTTTTATCTTGTTTAATTCTTTTTTCCACGTGTTATGACATCTGTTTGTCGATTTTACAAACATAAAAATATTTTCATGTTCGATTGTCTTTATAGCTTTTTTAATCTCATAGCTTACATCTTTGGAATGATTATCTTCTAATACAATAACTATCCATTCACAACGATTCATTTCCTCATCAATATGTTGACGTAATTTCTTCAAATTAAACTTATCATATTCTATTAAATGAGTAAAAAATGGATAATTGTGAGTATCCCTTAAAACATTAATCCTTCTTTTAACAAATTCTCTTTCATCTATGTCTTGTTTAGAACTGATAAAAATATCAATACTCTGTAATTTATTTCCTATTTCTCTTTTTATAGATTTTTCTGGGAGCTTTTTCCTGATATGAATATCTACAAGTCTTCCTTTTATTAAATACCCTATACTGATTCCCAACGACAAAATAAATTGTTCATCTCTTTGATTTTTTAATTTTTGAGCAAAAATTATGAGGGGAATTATCTTTTTATTAGGAATGTTAGAAATCCTAATTAAATATGAGGGGGGTATTGTATTATTCGTTTTAGCAAGGACTAAGTAAGTGAAGCTGTTTTTAGTAAAAACTAAATCTGGCTGCCAAAGTAAATCAGACGGTAGTCTATAATTGGATACTTTTTTATATCCGTTATTTTCAAATCGCTCTTGAATTTTTTCTAAGTACCCCATCTTAGATTAATTTTTCGTTTAATAAATCGGTTAACCTTTTCAAGTTATCCTCCAACCGAGATTTCTCCTCTCTAGTTATTTGATTAAGATTTAAGTTCTGTAACTCCTTAATTAAGAGATCTGTTTTTTTCAATATGGAATCAACTTGATAAATTGCCTCTGATGTCTGTTCAAATATCTGCTGGGGAGTAACCGCTAAATCTTTTACAAATGATTCCAGTTTATCAAACATAAGTTCCTTCCGCACATTTCCCCTTTTCATTGCTGTTAGCGATTTCGTTAATTGTCTAAAATCTCGATTCGTTTTAATAATATCACTTGCTTTTTTCTTTACACAGGCATCTATAATTTTTTCCTTGCTATATTTCGTTAGAAATTCGGATAGTTCGTCTTCAATAATTTTAATTGGTGCATGCATTTCTGCCAATATATCTGGATCCATTCCTTTATCTGGTTCCTCTTTCAATTCAGACGCCATAAACCTATCAATTATACTTTGGGGATAATCATAGAATACTAAATACTTATTGATCTTGTACTCTGAAAGGGAAGTAATTTTTGATAATTCTAATTTGTCTTGTCGCTCTAAATGCTTTATATCTTTACCCATTTCATAAATTACCTTTAACAATGTTTGTGCAATTGCAAAATCAGTCCACTCTTCTCTTACATTATGAATGTGAAACATCATTGATAAGTTTTCTAGCTCTGTTGGCTCTTTCTCTAAGACATGACAAGAAATTTCTTTTTTATTCAATTTTTTAAATGCTCGAAATCTTCGTTCACCATCAAGTATTACAAATCGATTGCCTCTTTTCCTTTTATACACTATAATAGGATTTAATAATCCCTTGGATAATATAGATTCAATCAAAACATCTTCCTCAGAATCGACAAATCGTTTTCGAGGATTTAGATCGTTCAAATCTATTTGTGAAATCGGTATGTCTACAATTTTCTCTTTGTATTCGACAGTATCAAATATCTCTTTTTTCATAAACATTTAAATTTTAATTATTGAATTATTCTCTTTTCTCATACTTAAGCTCACCTATCCACCATTTCAATTTCCTCAATCTTAAACTTGTATTGTTTTCTTTCCTTATCGTTGGAGCAATCCTTCTCGCCGCTTACAAAAAACTCAGCGAGGAATTTTGCTTCTTCTTTGTTCTTTGCTTTAATGTTTACAATGTAATCACGGTGTAAGGAGACTTGGTAGTTTTTCAATTCAGCACCCTAAGTTAATTTCTGCACTAAAATTATAAATTTCTTGGGTAATAAACCCGCACGTCAAGTGTTCTTCCTCTCCTTTGCTTCGACCCGACAAGTCGGGGCAAGCTAAGCTCAGACTGACAAGGAGAGAGATACGTAGGAAGACTGGGGATTAAAAGTAATTAGATTTGAAAACCAAGAAGTAATTTACAACCCCGAAAAGGTCCTAAAAGAAATTTCAAAACATTTCAAAAACTAGCTCACATCTCCTCCTTTTCAAGGAGGGGTGTCCCGACTCGCACGCAAATTCAATTTGAAGTCGGGACGGGGTGGTTATAAGCAAATTATCATCTTGTTAATCACAGTTGTTTTAGTTAATTAACCATAGGAGAAAATATCCTATGATCAGATTACTTATCAAATCGTTTTCACTTCTAATTTTATTCTTCATTCTCATAACTTCATGTTCGCTGGAAAACATTAATGAAACCGATCTTTTTGTAAACCAGCAGCAGTTAAATAATGCCTTCACAACTTTAAGTAATGTTCAGGGGATGAAAAGCATAGTAGTTTCGCAGGGTGATTCAATTGTTAAGGAGCAATACTTTAATTCTTCCGGGCCAAATGTTGCTCACGATGTTCGTTCAGTTACAAAAACCGTAACAGCTTTGCTCATAGGAATTGCAATAGACAAAGGTTTTATCTCATCTGTTGAGGATGAAATTGGAAATTATCTTTCACCCATTGCAGGCAACATCTCTCCAGACAAGTCCGCTTTAAAAATCAAACATCTTCTAACAATGAGCAGCGGGCTTGAATGGTATGAGTGGGGCAATTACGGCAGCAATACTAATAACGAATATAATAACTGGTGGTATTCATCAGATCAAATAACTTATTTGCTCAACAGAAATTTTACTTATTCCCCAGGTACTCATTTCAACTATAATTCTGCCGGTTCGCACTTGCTTTCTATAATTGTTGCACAATCAACCGGAATGGATACGGAAAGTTTTGCAAAGCAATTTCTTTTTGAACCTCTCGGAATAACTTTTCAAAGCTGGAGAAAAGACAAGCGCGGGTATAATAACGGCGCTGCCGGCTTATTCATTACACCTTACGACATGCAGAAAATAGGAAACCTTCTGCTTTACAAAGGATTGTATAAGTACAAAAGAGTTGTCTCCGAAAAATGGATTGATGAAATGACTAGGTTTCATATTTCAACAAGGAATGCTAACTCATTTGCGAACGGATACGGCTATCAAACTTGGCTGTGGAATAAAGATGTCAATTCATACTTTGATGCAATGGGCTACGGCGGGCAATTCATTTTGGTTGTTCCAGCAAAAAGATTGGTCATAACTGCCACATGCGATATATCCAGCAGCAGCACTGCAGACAGCAACTGGTACACAATAATGAGTACAATTCATTCTTCAATTATCCCCTCTTTCCGATAAACCAAAATAAAAAACGCTCCACATGGGAGCGTTTAATATCGAATAAACAAACTAAAATTATTTAACCAGCATCATTTTCTTAGTTAAAGTTGATCCGGCTGAGGTTAGCTTATAAATATAAATTCCGCTTTGCAAATCGGATGCATTAAAACTAACACTGTGCGAACCAGCTTCCATATTGCGGTTAATTAAAGTTTTTACTTCTTGTCCTAGTAAATTGTACACAACCAGCTTAACAAATCCGTCTTTTGCAATTGAGAATGATATTTGAGTTGCCGGGTTAAACGGATTTGGATAATTCTGTTTCAGTTCAAATGTATTAACAATACTATTTGATGTTACTTGAACAGTTTTTGAATAAGCAAATGAGCCGTCAAAATCAATTTGCTTTAATCTATAGGAATAAGCTGTTTGAGAAGTAACATTTTTATCTGTAAAAGAATAATTGTTTGCTTGAGTAGTTGTTCCATTTCCTTTTACAAAACCAACAGCATTCCAATCACTTGAATTCGATCTTCTCTCGATTGAAAATCCGTTATTGTTTGTTTCACTAGCAGTCATCCATGTTAAATTAATACCTGAGCCATTTGCTGCGGCATTAAATGAAACCAATTCTACAGGAACTACATCAGTCCAAGCAGTAGAAATTCTAATTCCATCAACAATTACATTTGGTGCATTAGAAGCTGTTCCTTGACGTAATGCAACCGTACCAATACTCAGAGGATCATTAGTTGTAGAAGTATCATGAACTAAAACTGGTGATGGTTCGGTGGCATCGAGTGCAGGATTGATAAATAAACTCAACACATCATCATTTGCACCTGCATTAAATTGATATTTAACGACAAGCAAATAAGTGTTTCCTGTTGTGTAAATAGAATCGGTATAAACCGGAGGAATAGAGGTGCTTGTGGTGGTCTTCGAAAGTCCAAAAGACAAATTACCATTCGATGCTAATTTAACGAATACTCTTCCCATGAACACAGTGCTTAAGGTTTTGGGTCCTAAATGAAAGAAATAATCACCTGCGGTTTGAGCACTAGTAACACTAGCAAGAAATGATGCGTAAACAGTACCCGATGTTACAGAATCAGAGAACTGTCTGTTAACATCTTGCCCTGTTGTTGTTAACGATGCAGCATTACCAATGCCTGAAGAAAGATAACCTGCATATTCCAGACCTGGAGCAACAATTGTTTGAGCATTAGTTGTACCGCCGCTGTGTCCAGTCCATCCATGGCTTGTTAAGGAATCTCCTGCTGGGTAATCAAAATTTTCTTCTAATAATAGCTGCGCATATGATGTGATTGCGAAAAGAAAGACGAGTGCAGATAACATGGTTATCGTTTTTTTCATAGAAAGCCTCCTGTTATTTTCCGAAATTTACAAAAAAGATTAATAATTAAAAGTTCGGTCAAATTATTTTTGTGTAAACAACTTATGTAATCTAATTTTAAGACACAAAGGAATTATTCAACTAAATAAAGATAGTTTGGAAGTTTTATAATTATTCCACAATTCCCGCCAACACAATCTGTTAACTGATCCCCAACACAACCGATAATGGTATATCCTTTTCTGGTTAACTCGTTTCGCTTATTAGCTTTGTACTCAGCAGATTTTAATTTGTACTCTTCTTTGCTCCGTGTAATTATTGTATCAAACTTAGTATAACCTGCAGATTTCATGTTTCTTATTGTTGAATTGTACTGATAATCTGTTTTACCTGTTATAAAAACTATTTTGAATCCTTTATTTAAAAGGAAATCATAAAGTTCTTTAACCTTTGCTATTGCCGGAGCTTCAGCTTTTTCAAGCCATTCATCCCAATACTTTTTATCATACCCAAATCCTATTCTTTTAATTGCCGAATAGTTATCAAGTGCAGTTTCATCAATATCAAACACTACAGCATGGTTTGGCGTGATATCGACTTTAGAGAATTTTTCTTTCGCATCGTTAATTATTTCGGTCAACTCCTCTTCGTACTGTCCGGATTCATAATACTTTGCAACTTCGTCTTTTGCAGTGTCAAGATTTACTAACGCTGGGGAACACGAAATCTGGAGAAGTGAGAAGAGCAAATAAAGATTAAGCGTAAGAAATACTTGCTTGAAGAAGTTCTTTAAATTTTTCATTTGTAATCTATCCTTGTTCCAAAAAAGAATAATAATGGCCGTTCAATTCTTTTAGCCCATTCAGCTTCTGTATGATCAGCTCCCGGTGCATAGAAATAATCAATATCGGTACCTATTAAGTAACCTTTTTGAGTAAGTTCACAAAACATTCTTTGCCCGCGCGGTAATCCATCTTCTCCATGATCGATATAGATTTTTACTTTCTTTTTTTCACCCGTGTAATTTTTAATCATGTTAATTGCTTTATCGTCGTCGTAATAAAATGAGCTGGACATGCAGGCTGCTTTGCCAAAAACTTCAGGATAATTCCAAGTGAGCAGAAACGAAACTAATCCACCCATTGATGAACCCATAGTTGCTGTATATTCTTTACCTGGCATTGTCCGATAATATTTATCAATAAATGGTTTTAGCTGTTCCACTATAAACTTCAAATAGTTTTTGCCTTTATACGAGTCACTATATTCCTCCAATCTTTCCGGTGTATTATAAACTCCAACTATAATTATTTCTTGAAGTTCGCCTGCTTTTATTAAACGAGCAACAGTTTCATCAACCTGCCAATCAACTCCAATGTATGCAGTTTTAGGATCCATAATATTCTGCCCATCATGCATGTAAAGAACTGGATAGCGTTTTTGTTTTTCCTTTTTATAGCTGGGAGGAAGCCATACAATTATATCACGGCGGTTGTTTAATACTTTGGAGTAGAATTTCTTATGGTATTCTACTTTACCAACTATCTTAGTTTTAGCCGCAATAGATTTACCTTTTGAGGGAAAGCTCTTCATTTTAACTACGAATTATTAATCAATTCACTTATTACTTTTAAGATTGTAAAATTAGTTTATCAAAGAAAAGAATGCAAAATTTTATATTGCTGCATTGATATATTGTTCTGCTTTCATTCTCAAACCTTTTGAATCAGGTGATAAAACTTTCTTCATTTTTGATGGATTATTGTTCCAATTTTATGGATTTTTACTAAACAAATATTTAGGAGATTGATTTTATGGCTGTCATTAGACCCTTCAAAGCGTTAAAACCCTCAAAAGATAATGCAAACCTTGTTGCAAGTGTACCTTACGATGTTGTCAATCGTGAAGAAGCAAAAGAAAAAGCAAAAGGTAACAAACTAAGTTTTCTTAGAATAACCCGCTCCGAAATCGATCTTCCAGAAAATGTTAACCCTTACTCAGATGAGGTTTACAAAAAAGCAAAAGAAACTTTGGAACAGTTTATAAAAGAAAAAATACTTATTCAGGATACAAAACCTCATTTTTACCTTTACCGACTTTTAATGGCAGGCATAACCCAAGTTGGAATAGTTGGAACCTTTTCAGTTGATGAATATGACGGCAACATTATTCTTAAACATGAAAAAACTAGAAAAGAAAAAGAGGATGACCGAACAAAGCACATAATTACTACTGAAGCTCAAACAGGTCCGGTTTTCCTAACTTACCGCGGCGTTGACAGCATAAATAAAATTGTTGAGAAAGTTTTAGAAACTGAACCCTTATTTTACTTTACATCTTCAGATGGTATTCGCCATACAATTTGGCAAGTGTTGGAAGAACATAACAGTACAATAATCGACGAGATTGGCAAAGTTTGGAACCTTTATATTGCCGATGGACATCATCGTGCTGCAAGTGCAAGCCGTGCTCAAAAAGTGAAAAAAGAATTAAACCCAAATCACACAGGTGATGAAGAATATAATTACTTTATTGGCGTGTTATTCCCTGCTGAGCAGCTTTATATAATGCCTTATAACCGAGTTGTATTTAATCTTAACGGAAATACAAAGAAGGATTTTTTAGGCAAGATTAGTGAAAAGTTTATTTATGATAGAACAAATGTAAAAGAACCTGAATCACCAAGAAATATTTGCATGTATTTGGAGGGCGAATGGTATTTGCTAAAACCAAAAGACTCTGTTATTGCAAGTATCAATCTTGCAAAATCCGTAGCAGAAACTTTAGATGTGAGCATACTGCAAGACTTTTTACTTAATCCAATACTTGGAATTGATGACCCGCGAACCAACAAAAATATTGATTTCATCGGAGGAATTAGAGGAACTGCTGAACTTGAAAAACTTGTTAATTCAGGAAAAGCAGCAGTTGCTTTTTCAATGTATCCAGTTTCAGTAAATGATTTGATGAGAATTGCTGATGCAGGCGAAGTGATGCCGCCAAAGTCTACCTGGTTCGAACCAAAACTTAGAGATGGATTATTAGTTCATTTAATTTAAATCTTAGCATCTTTGCAGTTAAATTAAAACCGAAGCAAAACAAAGACAGTTAAAAATAAAAGGAAAAATCTATGGAAAAAAGAATATATAACTTCGCTGCCGGTCCGGCAATATTGCCTGAACCAGTTTTAAAAGAAGCTCAAGAGCAATTGTGGGCACTTCCGGGAGTTGGAATGTCAATTCTGGAAATAAGCCATCGCTCAAAAACATTTGATAAAATTATCGCCGAAGCAAAAGAAGGATTAAAATCACTTCTTAACATTAGCGATGATTACGAGCTTCTTTTCCTGCAGGGTGGTGCAAGTTTGCAATTCTCAATGGTGCCGCTAAATCTTATGATTAATAAAAAAGCAGATTATATTGTAACTGGAAGCTGGTCGAAGAAAGCCGTAAAAGAAGCAAAGAGAGTTGGAACCGTAAACATAGCTGCATCTACTGAAGATGGCAACTTCAAACGAATTCCAAAGCAGGAAGAATTAAAGCTTGATCCTCAAGCAGATTATGTCCACTTTACATCTAACAATACAATTTTCGGAACAGAATGGCATAAAGAACCTGAAGTTGGAAATGTACCTTTGGTTTGTGATGCTTCATCGGATATTCTCCACAAAAAAATTGATGTTAACAAGTATGCTCTAATATATGCCGGCGCACAGAAAAATATGGGACCATCAGGAGTAACTTTTGTAATCATCAGAAAAGATATGCTAGAAAGAAGCTCAGATTCGCTTCACACAATGCTTAATTACAAAATTCATGTTGAGAATAATTCGCTTTATAATACACCAAACACTTTTGGAATTTATATAATTGCCCTAGTTGCAAAGTGGTTAAAGAACTTAGGCGGATTAGACGCAATGTATAAAATAAACAAAGAAAAAGCTGATGTTCTATACAAATGTATCGATGAAAGCGGCGGATATTACAAAGGACATGCCGATAAAGACAGCCGCTCATTGATGAACATAACCTTCAACCTAGCAACAGAAGAATTAGAAAAGAAATTGGTAAGCGAAGCAACGGCTGCTGGATTTGACGGTTTAAAAGGCCACCGTTCTGTTGGCGGATTGCGCGCATCTATCTACAACGCATTTCCTAAAAAAGGTGTAGATGATTTAGTTAGTTTTATGAAAGATTTCCAACGAAAGAATGGTTAAACGTTTAGTTGTCACGAATCAATTCGTGACAACCTTTTTAATTCCTTAACAAATGAATTGGAGACGAAAAAGATGAAATATTTTCTTTCAGCATTTTTTATTTACGTTGTATTTTCGGCAGGCTGCGGAAAAGATGAACAAACCAAGCTTGAAGCTTACAATGCCGAAGCATTTGCGTATGACCTTGGTGAAAGCTGGGAGGTAAATGCAACTACCAGAGTAAAGGGATTTTTACAAAAGGAAGATAATGGAACTTTTAAGGCGCTGCTTTCTTACGAAATAGATCTTGTTACTCCTGCGGGAGATACAATCAAAAGTCTGATTAGCAGAACCGAAGACAAAATAAAAAACGAAATGATGAGTGATGTAGATTTAGAAACACAATTTGAACTTGACTCGACCCATGCCGAAGGAAATTACAAAGTACTTTTCATTGTAAAGGATCCTAACACTCAACAAACTGCAACCTCTTCCGCTGAGTTTATTTTGGAAGAAGAATAGGAATTATTTTAGTTAAGAAATAAAAAAACCACTGCTAAACAGTGGTTTTTTATTTTTTAAATTATAAACTTGATTGCTATAAATATTCCTCCGGTATAACCCTTCTGCTAGAAAATCCAGAATCAATATCATGATAAAATTTAATTCTCTCTTCGTCGCTTCGCCAGCATAGATAAACTTCTTCGCCATCAATAATTGATGGGAAATCGACTAATCCAATAGTAAAGTTCCAATCTTTATAAAAGCAACCAATTTCTTCGAGCTCCTTAATAAAACCTTCAACATTCTCAGCCATTTTCTTTATAAATGGATCGTTTTCAATTTGCCCATTTACATCTTCTGCATACAGCCTCATTTCTTTAGTTGTAATTAGTATATCGTCAACTATTTTTTTCACCAGTGGGAGCGTCTTGGTTGCTTCGGCGGGTGTGAAATATTTTGTTTCAATCAACATTTTCTCTCTTTCGTAAATTAGCTTAATGCTAAAATAGTTTTAGGTTAGTACATAATAAGTTTCTATTCGCAAGATAATTGTAAATTTATTTCAAATCAAAGCAAAATAATTGAAACTAAATTCAGCAATCGATCTCTAATGAAAAGTAAATTTAATCTTTATTTCAATTAATAATCAAAATTTAATTATATATACATGAGCAATCGTCTGATAGATACAATTAAATCAAAGGGCTTAACATATCCGAAATATTTAGACCTAATCAACAATGAGGTTTTTTCCACGCATTCAGATCTCAATTCGGATGAGGAAAAGCAAAGATTTGAAGACAAAAAACTTAACCTTCATAGAATGAATAGGATTGATAAACAATATTTTGTACCCGATGAAGTAAAATTACTAGTACTTCAAATTAGTAAGCCGCAGATCTGGATGATAATTTCTGAAACTTGGTGCGGGGATTCAGCGCAAAATATTCCATACATTTCTAAGATTGCTTCGATTAATCCAAATATAAATCTTAGAATACTATTACGGGATGAGAATCCCGAAATTATGGATTTGTACGTTACTAACGGCACCAGAAGCATTCCAATATTGGTAATTTTTGATGAGGAGGGTAATGAATTAGCTAAATGGGGCCCGAGACCAGATGAAGCAAAACAATTGGTTAACAACCTAATTGCTCAAGGTTTAGATAAAAAGATTAGAGCAGAAAAACTTCACCTTTGGTATGGAAGAAACCGGGGAAAGAATCTTGAAATGGAAATAACAGATTTACTAAAAGCAATTTTATTTAGTGAAATTGAAAAAACATTATCTTAACTCTAGTCCGCAAAACTAATTCAATTTTATTTGGTTAAGATTAAGTAATCATATGGTTCAAACTGAATTGTATTAGCGATGTTAACCGATGAACTGTCAAAAACATTTTTCCAAGTTGTATTAGCTAATGAGGCAGGTGTGGTAAAAGTTGAACTGCTGTTTCTTACATTAACTAACACGAGTACTTCCTTTTGCTGATAAGTTTTTTTGAATGCAAGTACATTTACTGCTTCGAATTTTTCAATACTTCCCCTCTTCAACACATCAGAATTAGAATAAAGTGCTAATAGTTTTTTATATTCAGCCAGCATATCTGGATTAAGTGACCAGTTAATTGGCTGCCGTGTGAAAAATGATATCGTACTGCTTACCCCAACTTCTTGGCTGCTGTATATTAAAGGCACTCCACCTAGGTAAATTGTTATTACTGATGCTGCTAATGCACCTTTTTTTCCATTAAAAATAGTTATTGGAGTTGCATCCCAAGCTGATTCATCATGATTGGTAGTGAATCGAAGTTTGTGTTTATCAGATGGAATATTTTGATATTCAGCACTATGAGTGGAAAACAAATAATTTGCAGCATATCCATTTTTAAATACATTTTTTATTGTTGAGTAGAAATCCCAAGAATAATTCATTTGGAAACCAGCTGTAAAATGATCGGTTCGGGAACCTTCGGCTAAAAATATTAAACTTTTACCTTCTATTTTAGATAATTCTTCAATCGCTTGTTTCCAGAACTCATAAGGAACAAAGTCAGCAGCATCACACCTAAAGCCATCAACACCAACATCAATAACCCAATACTTCATTGATTTTATCATTTCGGCTTTCATATCAGCATTATCGTAATTTAGATCAGCAACATCTTGCCAATTAGTGCCTGCTGGATGAATTATGTTGCCTGAACCGTCTTGTGTATACCAACTTTTGTTTTGAATCCAGGGATTATCCCAAGAAGTATGATTTGCAACCCAATCTATAATTACTTTAATGCCTCTATTGTGAGCTTCTTGAATAAGAGTTTTAAAATTATCCAAATTTCCAAATTCTGGATTAACTTCTGTATAATTTTTTACACAGTACGGAGAATTAACAGTATTTATTTTCCCAATTGGATGAATGGGCATCAACCAGATTGTATTAATGCTCAATGCTTTGATGGAGTCAAGCCTATCTATTATTCCTTGGAAAGTACCTTCGCTGCTGAATGCTCGGATATTAATTTCATACATGATAATATTTTTCACATCAATCGAGCTTACTGCCGGCACTTGAGGCGTGTTTACAACATTATCCTTGCAGCAGTGAACAAGCAAAACAAACAGCAGAATCTTACTCAACGCTGACAATACATTATAAAATTTTTTCATGATTAAATTTTTCAATTATTGATATCAATAATTTTTAACATTTTCATATTAAAATTAGCTTAATTGACTTAACATAAAAATACTTTTAGTCATCAAGGTATTTTTTTCCTTAATTTTGTTAAAAGTTTTGGTAAAGTTAATTGTCAATTATTGAATCCTCAATATTGCTGTTTGTAGTTGGTTCTGCTGCCGGATTTTTAAATGTATTAGCAGGGGGCGGTTCTTCATTAACTTTGCCGGTCTTAATCTTTCTTGGCCTCGAAGCTTCGATTGCAAACGGAACAAACCGCATTGCAGTCCTTGTTCAAAACATATCTGCCGTACATTCTTTCAAACAGGAAAGTTACACAGACTCAAAACTAAGCTTTAAGCTTGCATTGTTAACATTGCCCGGAGCAATTGCCGGCTCGTTTGCAGCAGTTCGCATAAGTAATGAAGCTTTTGAAAAAATTTTGGGCATAGTAATGATTGGGGTAATAATTTCCTTATTGATCCCAATGCCTAAGCAAAATAAAATTTCAAACACAAATAAATTAGTATCTGTTCCAACGTATGTTGCTATGTTTGTTATAGGATTTTATGGGGCTTTCATTCAAGTTGGTGTAGGTTTTCTTTTAATGGCAGCATTGCATTACCTCTTAAGAGTTGATCTTGTACGAGTAAACATGCACAAAGTTTTTATTGTGCTTATTTTCACCATTCCAGCATTGATTGCTTTCATTTTAACTGATAATATAAATTGGACACTAGCAATTAGTCTTTCTCTTGGCAATGCCTTTGGTGCATGGTGGTCTGCAAAAGTTTCAGTAAAAAAAGGTGAAGGATTTATTAAGATGATTTTAATTGCAGCTGTTCTTATAATGGCACTTAAACTTTTAAAAGTTTTTTAAAGCAAAATATACCGAGGATAAAATGTCAGACAAAAATTCAGAATACTCTCCAAAAGAAGAGGGAATCCTACAAAAAACTATCAGAGAAATAACGCAGCCTTTTAAAGATTTATTTAAAGCATCCCGAGCACTCTGGGGAATTAATTTATCATACCTGCTCGAAGGAATAACATACTTTGGAATAGTTGGCTACCTGGTCATCTATTTCAATAATTACGTCAAACTTGATGATATCAGTGCCGGCCAGATGGTTGGAATTCAAACTGCTGGAATTACTCTTGCAATGCTATTTCTTGGTGCAACTGTTGATTGGATAGGTGTTAGAAGATCTCTCCTTTATGCATTGGGTTTTATGTTGATAGGAAGATTATTCCTTACTATAGGCCCGAATATTACATCTAATGTTGGATTATGGTCATCAGCTCATCTTATTGCTATGCTTGGCATTTTAGGAATTGTTTTAGGATACGGCATTTACCAGCCTGCATGTTATGCAGCAGTTAAACAATTTACCAATGAAAAAACTTCAGCAATGGGTTATGCAATGCTTTATGCTCTAATGAACCTTGGAGGATTTTTACCAGGGATTATCGGTCCTCCGGTTAGAAAAGCTTTTGATTCAAATGGTCAGGGGATACTTGCCGTGTTTTGGGTTTATATTGCATTAACAGTTGCAGGAATAATTGTTGTCGCAGTTATCCTTACAAGAAAAACAGTTGAAAATGCCGTTCAAGAAGTAAGCGGTGAAACTAAAGAAAAAATTGAAGCTGATAAAAAAGCTGAAGAAGAAAAATCTGCTAAGGAAAAAATAATCTTCTATTTGAAGAATTTTCCAATTAAAGATTATAGATTCATGTTCTTTATATTTATTCTTATTCCGGTTCAAACACTATTTGCTCATAATTGGCTTACGCTGCCCATTTATTTTAGCCGAGCTTTTACCGGTGTTGTTCAGGACAATTTTGAATTTTTTGTGAACTTTAACCCGATCCTAATTTTCATACTTACTCCTATGGTAGCGGCACTTACCGCTAAGAAGAATGCCTATAAAATGATGATCATTGGAACTTTTGTTATGGCATCTCCCACTTTTATTTTAGCTACAGGTCCAACCCTGTGGGCAGTGTTTGGATATTTAATTATAATGACTATCGGTGAGGCAATGTGGCAGCCAAGATTTTTACAATGGGTTGCTGAAATCGCACCAAAAGGAATGACAGGAATTTATATGGGAATTGGACAATTTCCATGGTTTTTAACCAAAGTAGTAACATCGCTATATTCGGGCTGGTTTCTTATGACTTATTGCCCCGAAGGTGTTGCACCTTCACAAATGAACACTGAAACAATGTGGTTAATTTATGGATTTATAGCAATAATAAGCCCAGTTGGACTAATCACGGCTAAAAAATGGATGTTAAAAGGATTTAAACATAAAGCAGAATGAATAACAAAATAATTTGGATATTTAGATTTACACTTGGTGTTCTTTTTATTCTATCAGCTATTTCTAAATTATTTCCAATAGAAGCATTTGATTTAGCTATTGTAAATCAAGGCATCGCGGGTTGGAAAATTGCACCATATTTATCTCGCCTTATTATCAGCATCGAACTGTTTATAGGAATTAGCTTTTTCATAACTCCATTTATTAAAAGAATTGCTGTTCCATTTTCTTTTCTATTACTTATTGTTTTTTGCTTTCACTTAATTTTTCTCATTATAACTGGTCATGCTAGTAAAAATTGTGGATGTTTTGGTGAACTAATCCCAATGTCATCACTCGAAGCCCTATTTAAAAATATTGCTTTGATTATATTGATATTATTCATTCAAAAGTATTTTAGTTCATCAAAAACACTCAACTATTCTGTCGCTTTTTCCGCCTACGCTATTGTTTTTGCAGGCGTATTTTTATTCTTCCAGATAAAACCATACAAAATTCCTCAAGCTCTTGAATCAACAAAACTAATTTCAGATTCATCAGCAATTAATAATTTGCGAAAGGGACAAACTGATGTGTGGAACGGGCAGACTAAAGCGGAATCTGATACCACATCAAACGATGGACATAAGAAAGTAAAGGATAATTACGAAAAAAAGGCATCTTTATTTGCCGGATTTACAGATTTTAATGGCAGTCAAAGGGTCAATCTTGATGAAGGAATTAAATTAGTTTGCTTATTCAGCCTTGACTGTGAAGATTGCATGGAAACAGCTCACAAACTGGGACAAGTAAGAAAAGAGTGGAATAATTTTCCACCTATGTTTGTACTATTTCTTGGTGAGGAGGAACAAGTAAACATCTTTTTTGACGCCGCAGCAACAACATTCCCTTACAAAATAATTTCACCACAATCTTTTTTTCCGCTAATTAAAGATTACCCGCCAAGGATTGTGCTATTAAGAAATGGGAATATACTTGGTGATTGGAGTTATGAGAGTTTTAGTACTGAGGAATTGAGACAAAAACTGAAATAATGTCCCCTGCTCGAACTAAAGAAACCTAAATCTCAATCAGCGATATTTTAATGGTAATGCCAACTCGCAACCAAGCTTAGGCTGCGAGCTAAAATTACCTTCACCCTTTTAGTTTGTTATACTCTTCTATTGCAATTTTTTCCAAATCCATTTTCATTTCTTTGGGAACAATAACTGTATCATAAAACTTTCCATCTTTACCTTTTTCATCTGGTGAAGCCAAGAATAAGCCATTTGATCCATTAACTAATCTGAATCCCTTGATTATGATTCCTTCCTCTGTTAGAATATCGAAAAAAGCAGCAGTTTTTGACTCACCTCTTAGGGGATTCATTCTGGAAATTTTCATTGCACACCTTTCGTTAGTAAGTATGAGAAATTTTGGACAGACTAAATTAATATTTGTAACTAAATAATCAATCAAAAAATACCTAACAAAATTTTATCGTAATTTCCGAAAAGATTCTTTTTTGTAATATTTAACGTTTCCGTTCTCAAACGTTAAGCGCCTTTTTAGTAAAATTATCTAAGATAAAGTCTATATTTGGCTAAAAAAATGAAATTTTATTTTCCCAAAAGATAGAGTAATAGTCCATGAGGTATTTTATTTTAGCCATTATCTTAATTTTATTAGCTTCAGTCAATCAAAATATTTATTCACAACTGTTACAAGACAGATATGACAGATTTGGCAAGTTAGTTATATCAAAATTATCAAATGCTCCATTCCCACATCCTAAAAGAATAAATGGACACACTTACGATAACAAAACTTATTCATATGAAGACCATTACAGCGATAGTACTGTTCTGATATTTATTCCCAAAGAATTCAAACCTAAACAAGAAAACGGTTTCGTCATTCACTTTCACGGTTGGTACAATAATGTTGACAGCGTTTTGAGCCAGTTCAATTTGATTGAACAGTTTTATGAAAGCAGAAAGAATGCGATCTTAATTATTCCTCAGGGACCTAAGAATGCACCAGATTCTTTTGGAGGTAAGCTCGAGGATGAAAATCGTTTCCGCAATTTCATTTCTGAAATAACTGAGTTGCTTTATCAAAAGGAATTAATCACAAATAAGCAAACTGGAAATATCATTCTATCCGGTCATAGCGGTGCATATAAAGTTATATCCTTCATCCTAATGAGAGGCGGGTTAACTGATAAAATAAAAGAAGTATTTTTGTTTGATGGGCTTTACGGTCAAATTGAAAAATATACTTACTGGTTAGATCATTTTAATGGCAAGTTCATTAACATTTACACAAAAGATGGCGGGACAAAAGATCAATCGGAAAATTTAATGCAATGCCTCGATGCTTGGAAGATTCCGTTTATTTTCAAGAATGAAGATGAAATTGGAAACCAAGATTTAAAGGATAACAAAATTGTTTTCATTTATTCTGATCTTGGACACAACGAAGTTATACATGTTCGTTCACAATTTATGAAATTCTTAAAAACAAGCTCATTGGAAGATAAGTAAAATCTCAAATTCCGAATCCTTGAAATTTAATGGTTTGATATTTTGAATTTATTTGCTAATGGGGATTTTTGAATTGGAATTTATCAAATCTTGCTTGCCAATCCACAAATATTTTTAGTAATTTTCGCAATCTTTTTATAGGAACTCTATGAAGAAAAACAGCATTGTAATGGTTAAGCAGGTTCCCGATACTGCAAATATTTCGGGGCAGGTAATGAAGGAAGACGGAACAGTTAATCGTGCTAAACTTCCTGCAATTTTTAATCACGAAGACCGTGTTGCACTTGAGTTTGCACTTCAAATAAAAGATAAATTTGGCGGTAAAGTTACAGCAATAACTATGGGTCCGCCTCGTGCATCGGATGTTTTAAGAGAGTGTTTGTTTATGGGCGCCGATGAAGCCGTTTTAATTAGCGATAGAAAATTTGCCGGTGCAGATACTTTGGCAACTTCTTATGTATTAGCAGAAACAATTAAACACATTGGCGGCTATGATTTTATTTTTGCCGGCAGACAAGCTATAGACGGGGATACCGCTCAAGTTGGTCCTCAAACAGCAGAAAAACTAAACATTCCTCAAATTACTTATGCCGAAGAAATTCTCGAAGTTGGTGAATCTTCGGTTAAAGTTAAGAAGAAAATTGAAGGTGGGTACGAAATTCTTGAGTCAAAACTTCCAGTTCTTATAACTGTTATTAAAGATGCTGCATTCCCTAGACCCTTCCAAGCAAAAAGAATTATGGCTTACAAAAATGCCAAAACACTCTCTGAGTTAGAAAAACTAACTGAAGGCAATTCTCTTCTTTATATCGACCAGTTAAGAGATGAATATGAATCTCGTAATTTGTACATAAAAACACTAACAATGGATGACTTAAAACTGGATGAATCAAGATGTGGCATTAACGGTTCACCAACCAAAGTTTATAAAGTTGAATCAGTAGTTTTAGCAGGAGGAAATCACGAAATGATTCCTCCAACAAAAGAAGGCATTGGAAAATTAATTGATCATTTACTTGCAGATCATATCTTGGGTTAAAATATGGAAATAAAAAATAGAGACGTTTGGGTTTTTATTGAACAGCGGAACAGCAAACCTGCAGACGTAAGCTTTGAGCTTCTTTCGAAAGGAAGAAAATTAGCCGATAGTCTGCAAAGCTCTCTAAAAGCTATAGTGATAGGACATAACATCAAACCAATAGCCGAGGAGACTTTTAAATATGGAGCCGAAGAAGCTATAATTGTTGATAATGAACAGCTTGCACACTATAAAACCATGCCTTACAGCCGTATAATAAATGAGCTGGTTGAAAAACATCAGCCGCGGGTTATGCTTTATGGTGCAACTGTTATTGGCAGAGATTTAGCCCCAAGGGTTGCTTCGCATACAAAAAGCGGTTTAACTGCAGATTGTACTGACCTGCAAATTTCTACTGTAAAATATCTTAAAGAAGAATTTAAGGATTTGCTGTTGCAAATTCGTCCGGCATTTGGCGGAAATATTATTGCTACAATTATTTCGCCCGATGTTCACACACAAATGGCAACCGTTCGCGAGGGTGTTATGCGGATGGAAATTGTGAGTAACCCAGTTAAAGGAAAAATCACTGAAGTTCCATACGTATCTTCAGATATGGATGACATACTAAAAATTATTGAACAGCATCGTAAAGAAAATAAAGTTAATTTAAAAGCAGCACCAATAATTGTTTCTGGCGGGTATGGATTGGGTTCAAAAGAAAATTTTGAGCTTGTAAAAGAATTGGCTCATACAATTGGCGGAGAAGTTGCTGGTACGCGTGCCGCTGTTGATGCCGGCTTCATTACACCAGATAGGCAAGTTGGGCAAACAGGTGTTACAGTCAGACCCAAGTTGTATATAGCCTGCGGAATTTCGGGTGCTATTCAGCATCGTGCAGGAATGCAGGAATCAAATAAAATAATTGCAATTAATAGTGATCCTGATGCGCCAATTTTTAGTGTAGCTCACTACGGTATTGTTGGTGATGCTATGCAAATTATACCTATGTTCATTAATGTTTTCAAACAAAAACTGAGATAGCTTATGGCAAACTATTTTTCAGATAACCAAGATCTGCTCTTTCATTTTGAAAAGCTGGATTTAAGAGAGGTTGTTGATTTCTTAGAAGAAAATTACTCCCAATCTAAAAAATTCAATTACGCACCAGTTAATTACCAAGATGCAAAAGAAAATTTTAAAAGAATACTTGAAATAACCGGTGACATTGCAGCAAATTACATAGCTCCCCGCTCACCAAGCATAGATGACGAAGGCGCTACATTTAAAGACGGCAAGGTTCAATATGCTAAAGGAACAAAGGAATCGCTCGAACTGCTTTCAAAAGCCGAATTGATGGGTATGATTTTACCTCGCGAATATGGCGGCTTGAACTTTCCAACAACAGTTTACATGATGGCAACAGAAATTATTTCGCGTGCTGATGCTTCACTTATGAATATCTTTGGACTGCAGGACATAGGTAAAACTGTCGCCGAGTTTGGTAATACAGCACAAAAACAGGAGTTCCTTCCAGGATTCGCCTCAGGAGAATATACAGGTGCAATGGCTTTAACTGAACCTGACGCCGGTTCAGATCTTCAAGCTGTTAAATTAACAGCTTATCAAGATGAAAAAGGCAATTGGTTTCTCCGCGGAGTTAAAAGATTTATTACAAACGGAAATGGTGAAGTGCTTCTGGTTCTTGCAAGAACTGAAGCTGGAACAAAAGATGCCCGCGGTTTAAGCATGTTTGTTTGTTACGGCGATAAAACAATTAAAGTAAGGAGAATTGAACACAAGCTTGGTATTCACGGCTCTCCAACCTGTGAACTTCAGTTTAACGATACCCCGGCGCAGCTTGTTGGTCAAAGAAGATTTGGATTGCTTAAATATGTTATGTATTTGATGAATCGTGCACGTGTTGGTATTGGCGCTCAATCGCTTGGAATTGCACAAGAAGCATATGAACAAGCATTGAATTATGCCAAAGCAAGAGAACAATTTGGTAAACCCATTTATAACCTCCCGGTTGTTTCGAATATGCTGATTGATATGCGCGTCTCACTTGAAGCATTCCGGTCACTATTTTACGATACTTGCGTTTGGCTCGATAGAAAAGAAATGCTTGAGCAAATAGTAGAGAAGTTAAAACTGGAGAAAAAACCAGTCGCTGAGTTAAATGAACGATTAAAAGAAGCAACCAAATATCTCAACCTGCTTACTCCACTTGCTAAATATTTTCTATCAGAAGGCGCAAATAAAATCTGCTATGATTCGATGCAAATTCATGGCGGAACAGGATATATGCACGAATTCGGAATTGAACGATTAAGCAGAGATGCAAGAATCACAAATATTTACGAAGGGACATCTCAGCTGCAAATTGTTGCCGCATCCGGCGGTGTAATAAATGATGTTTTCAACGATCATTTCAACGAATGTGAAAAGAAAGAATACAAAGGAAGCTTGATTAACTTACTCTCCGTTTTAAAAGAAATTCGTGAAATGTTTAATGATTGCTTGAAATATATTAAAGAGAAAAAAGATCCAAATATTCAGGATGTGGCTTCTAAGGATTTGGTTGAACTTTACGGATATATTTACACAGGCTTTCTTCTGCTTGACGAAGCAAATGATGACCAAAGAAAAGTATTTACTGCTCGCAGATATATTCTTGATGCGTTAACAAAAGCAAGAAAAAATGCTGAAGCAATTAAAAATGAACTTTATTCGGACATACTGCATGCCGACACAATCTTAATTTAATGGTGAGCTAAATGAAAAAACAAAAAAAAATTGTTTATAGAATATTTGACGATCACGAAGAAAAACATTACGTAATGAGCACTCTTACTCATAAGCGCTTAGAAAATCTTTTCGAAAAGTATAAAGGAAAGAAAGAAAAGGTTTATGCTAAGGAGTTTCTCGATTTCCTGCACAAGCATGATCCAAAAGCTGAAGAAGTAGAAGTAAAAGATTTCTTCTTTTAAATACAGAGGCATGATGCATCATGCCCCTTCATCTTTAATTTCACATTTGATGTTTCACTTCTTATCTTAGAAGAATCATCTTCTTCGTTTCGATAAAATTTTCAACTTGTATTCTATACAAATAAACTCCGCCCGGCAGCTCGTTAGCATTAAAATCTATTGAGTGATAACCTGCTTCTATCTCCTTATCTAAAAGTGTTGTAACTTCATTTCCAATAACATCATATACTTTAAGAACTTGCCTGCCGCTAACAGAAGATCGCCAATTGATTTTTGTAGTTGGATTAAAAGGATTTGGGTAATTCTGAAATAATTCAAATAAACTAATCTGAATTTCATCATTAATACTTGTCGGCTGAATAACGGTAATTGTTTTGTTGCTTGCAAAATTCCACTGATCTCCAGTGTTTGCTCCATTAAGATTTACACTATTTCCATTAGCAAAAATAGTCTGTTGGCCTGTAGTTAGGGGTGCTGTATAATTGAATTGAAATGTTACTGTTCCAGAAATTGGACTCTTAGGCAAAACATGGGTTAATTCATTACTTTCTTTTCTAAGATCGCTTGAAATTGGAAGCAAATCACCCTCTGACGCCGCAATGTTTGTTCCTCCAGCATTCAATGGACCGCCTTCAATAGTTAATGTATAAGTTGCTGTCTGTCCAGCAGCTAAGGTATCTGGGCCTGATATCGATACGATTACATTTTCAGATATCGCTGCATTATGACAAGTACACCCAGATCCATTTTTTAGTGTTTTGCCAACCACTCCGTTCTCCCTTGCATATAATACAACTGCTGAAATTATTGTGGACAATAAAAGTACATTTACAAGGTTTTTGCTGTGCCAAATACAATTCATGTTTTCTTCCTAACTTTGTTTTTAACATAGTAATAGGAACCAAACTTTTGGGACATACATTTTAATGATTGTCGGTTTTATGAATTTATATAGCTAATCCGGATTCTTAACAGATGATTTCGGCTCCCAATCTAATCCTTCACAAGGGAGAAACTTCTCAGTTGGATGTAAATCATGTTTTAAACAAAGTATTGCAGATTTATCGAAATGAATACAGCTTGAACACAGTGTCGACTCGACAATATCCTTATTTTTTTCTTCAAATAATCGATATTGAGTTATCGTTGGATGAATGATTACCAAATAAATTATGAATATGTTCAGTACAAACCAAATTTCAAAATCTAAATATCCCCGCAGCAACCAAACCGCAGGAATAATAATTATTGTTCTAATAATTGTCCAAAATACTATTTCACCCAAGCTAAAGTTCCTCTGGAATTATTCGAAATATAGAGTAGAAAATATCAATAATAAATGAGTTATTTGGTGGAAATAGCCTTAAGAGTATTTTTGCTAGCAACACCAGCCAATTAGGTAAAGTTAGATGTGTTAATTATAGATTTTATAGTTATATTTGTTTACAAAACAGATAAAATAAGGACTTTTAAACGGCAATAAATAATTGATATAAGAAAAAAATAAACTGAGAAATGGTGAGTTATTAGTCAGTTGATGTAAGAAAAGTGAGCGTGGGTGGGATCGAACCACCGACCCTTTGCTTAAAAGGCAAATGCTCTACCACTGAGCTACACGCCCTTATTTAAGGAGCACAAATATAAATATTTGACCTGGTAATTCAAATAAATTCAATAATCAGATAATTAAAAAAGTTGAGTTATGTCCAAAAATTCTAAAATTCTTGTCTGCGATGACGACGAAACCTTAAGTTACCTGCTAAAAGAACAGCTAATAGAAGAAGGATTTACTGTAGATAACGTTTATGATGGCAAATTTGCAATGGAAGCCATTAAACGTAAAAACTATGATATATTGCTGCTGGATTTAACGATGGCTGAAGTGCCAGGAGAAGAGGTTCTTAAATTTGCAAAAGAGTACAACTCATCTCTTCAAGTAATTATGCTTACTGCAATCAACGACTTAAAAAAAGCAATCGAATGTATCAAAATGGGGGCTTACGATTATATTACAAAACCTTATGATTTAGAAGAATTGGTTGTTACCATTACTAAAGCCGTTGAGCATAAATCGTTAGTACTCGAAAATAGTATCTTAAAAGAAAAAGTAAATAAAAAACTTCCTCACAATATTGTTGGAGATAGCCCCCAGCTTCAAAAAATTATTAATTTGGCAAATAAAGCAGCTCTTTCCGATTCAAACATATTGATTGAGGGTGAAACCGGAACAGGCAAGGAACTATTCGCTGAGTACATTCATAAACATTCTACCAGATCTGAAAAACCATTTGTTGTTATAAACTGTGCATCCTTACCTGATCAATTAATTGAAAGTGAATTGTTTGGACATGAACGCGGAGCATTCACCGATGCAAAAAATACCAAACAAGGATTAGTAGAAATTGCCAATGGCGGTACTCTTTTTCTAGATGAAATCGGTGAACTAAGCTTATCCCTTCAACCAAAATTGCTGCGCTTTTTAGAAAACGGTGAGTATAGAAGAATTGGCGGAGTTACCAATCTCAATTCTAATGTGAGAGTAATTGGTGCGACTAATAGAAATTTACTTGAGGAAGCAGATAATAAAAATTTTAGAAGAGACCTTCTCTTCCGATTAAATGTTATCACCCTAACAATTCCTCCTCTAAGAGACCGCAGAAATGATATTCCTGTTCTTGCAAAATTTTTCTTAGAATCTAAATCCCCAATTAGATCACCCAAAAAATTATCTCCAAAAGCTGAACTTGCTTTATTAAATTATAATTTTCCTGGTAATGTTCGCGAACTTGAACATACTATTGAACGCGCCATTATCTTTTCCGAGGGTGAATTTATAGATCCTGACGATCTTAATCTACCGATGGGTGCAGCCATAAAAAGTTCTCAACCACTAATGACTGACGACGATTTGCAGATTGCAGAAATATTAAGTATGGATGAAATGGAAAAGCATCACATAGCAAAAGTATTGAAGCTTAATAGATGGGACAGAACACAAACCGCAAACCAATTGGGAATTAGCCCCAAAACATTGTACACTAAAATTAAAAAGTACGAGATCAAACAAGATTGAGTAAATGCTAAACAAATTAATTTCTGAATATGCTCTTTCCGAGCTACTAGAAGTTGAGGGCACTTCTTACGCCATAGCAAATAAAGACGGCAGCATTCTGTGGTTTAACAAAGGTTTCAAGGAGGATTCGGGGTTTGGAAAAATCAAAGGCCGTTCCTTTTTTGACCTTTGGAAAATAAATACCGAAGAAGCTCTTCAATCTTTTAAAAAAAATAAAATTCATGCAATCCATCTGCCAGCCAAGAACCAAACTTTAAGCATTAGTGTATTATCGAAGAAAAATAAACTGGATGGGTATTTCTTAAGGATTTATAACCCTCACATTAAAAGACCTCTGACAGAGAAACACGAAAATTTGACTCATAGAAATATTGAATTCTATAAAGAGCTGCACGATTTGCTTTCTTTAACAACCGAGGAAACTTCTCTAAAAATTCTTTCGGACGAATTATTAATAAGATGCGAGAGATTAACTGAAAGTATTTATAGTTTAATTGTATTTTATGAAGACACAAAAAGTTATAATCTTCATTTTCATGATGTTAATGAGCACTTAAAAAATGCGGATGAAATCGAGCGGGAAATAAAAACAAGTTTCACATTCATCACAAAGTGGTTAACGTTAAACAAAAAGCCATTATTAATCACATCTGCACCAAATAGCATCGGGTTTAATTTAGCAAATGTTTTACAATCAGATTATTTACTTATCTCACCTTGTTTTATTAATGGTAAATTAATTGCTGCTATTATACTAGCAAAAAAAGGAAAAAAATATACCCACAGTGAAATTTCATACATCGAGCAGTTAGCGTCATTTCTCTCAATTTCAAGCAGTGGTATTAAGGCAAAAGAACTTAATTCCATATTAGAACAAAAGCTCCTTCAAGCTCAAAAATTTGAAACTATTGGCAAGTTATCAAGCGGCACTGCTCACGATTTCAACAACTTGCTGTCAAGTATTTTTGGAAGTTTAAACCTTTTAAAAAAACGTATTCCACAAGCTGAGAACATAAACCGTTTAGTAGACAATATTGAAAACTGTGCTGTCCGAGCAAGAGATTTAACAAAGGGAATACTATCGTTTGGGAAACCAACCCCAAAACAAAAAGAATTAATTAAATCAAACCTTTTAATTACCGAACTTTCTAAAGTTGTTAATCAAACCTTTCCAAAAGAGATTGAATTTAATTCAACTGTTGAGGATAAGTTGGATGATATTCTTGGTAATCCGACAGAGATTTACCAGGTATTATTAAACTTGTGTGTAAATGCTAAAGAAGCCATTCGAGACAACGGTAAAATTTCGCTATCAGCTAAAAATATTCTGATTGAAGATAAAAACATTTCCAGCTTTCCTTGGCTTAATAAAGGGAAATATGTCTGTTTTTCTGTATCGGATAATGGTGAAGGAATTTCGGAAGAAAACATAAGAAAAATTTTTGACCCCTACTTTTCCACGAAGAAAAAGGAAACCGGTTCGGGCTTAGGTCTTTATGTAACTTATGGAATCATTAAAAATCACAATGGTCACATCGATGTTACAAGTAAAATTAATGAAGGAACAACTTTCGACGTGTACATCCCTGTTTATGAGCCATTGGCAAAAGAAAAAGCAACTGAGACTTCTGAAAAATTGATTTTATTAGCAGATGACGAAATAATGCTAAGAGATTTGCTGGCGGAACTTTTAGAATCTAGCGGATTTAATGTTATTAAGGTTACTTCAGGAGCTGAAGTATTAAAGGTTTTAACAGAAGAAATGAAAGTTGATTTGCTGATTATTGATTATAATATGCCTGGGATGAATGGTTTAGAATGCGTTGAACAAGTAAGAAAACTCAAATATAAGATGCCAATTATTTTATCAACTGGAAGTTTATCCGTTGAATCCAGCCCCGAGATTGAAAAAATTGGAGTGACAAGTTTAGTATCAAAACCTTATGAGTTTGAATCTATGCTTTCAACCATCCGCAAACTTATCTGATATATTTTCTGCTGCCACCTTTTCTACATCAACTGATTTAATGGCTTTTATATGTTCTGTATTAATAGGCTTTTTTATTGCGTTCAACTGATTTAGAATGTTGGTGATTTCATTAATAGCATTTTCAATATAATTAAGGCGATTTAAGATTGCATCTTTGGATATTTGTTCTTTATTCAACTCTCTTTTAATAGCTGCGGAAGAAAGACTCATTAGAGTTAATGGCTGCTTTATTTTGTGATTAGTTATTACAACCGTAGAAGCGTATGTGCTTCTTTTTTCAGCTTCAACAATTTGTTTATGTGCTTCCGCCACCTTTAGAGCTGAATTGATCCTAGCCATAAGCTCAATTCTTTCAAAGGGCTTTTTAATGTAATCGAATGCCCCAGCTTCAAACCCTTCTTTAGTGTCCTCTGCATTTGATTTTGCAGTTACCATAATAATTGGGATGTCGGATGTTTCAGAATTCTGTTTAAGGATTTTACACACTTCTATTCCACTCATCTCTGGCATCATCACATCTAAAAGAATTAAATCAGGCATATCACTCATTGCCTTGGCAATCCCGGTTTTACCATCATAAGCAGTTACTACTTCGTAACCTTCATGTTCAAGCCGTTCTTTTAGCATAAAAATATTTTCGGGTAAATCATCTATAATCAGTAAACGTTTCATATAATTTTATGCAGTCCTTAAATTCGAAAATAGTTTTTCAATTTTAAATGAAATTACACCAGTATTAACAGGTTTAGTTATATAATCATTAAAACCATTTTTAAGAATAATTTGCCTATCCTCTAACATTGCTCTAGCTGTTACGGCATATACTGGTATATTTTTCCAATTTTGGTTTTGGCGAATTTTTCTAATTGTTTGAAAGCCATCCA
>JACAFC010000196.1 GCA_013388515.1 Ignavibacteriaceae bacterium
CATCCAGCCTGTAGGTAATTCATATAATGATGATTTATCAATTGTTAAAAAAACTATATAAGCAATTACTAACGCTAAAAATATTTTAGAAATAACCGGTATCACTTTGCCGCCAAATATTGGCGATATAACAAATGCTGACGATATCCGAATAAAAATGAGAAAAAGTATTATGAATTCTTTTATGCCAAACATGTTTACTTAATCATGGTGTTAAACATTGTAAAATATCGGGTTGTAACAGAAACCATCTTATCAATAATCCAAGGGAGCAAAAAGATTATTGTTAATGCCGTTAAAAGAATTTTAGGTACAAAAGTCAGTGTCATTTCTTGAATAGATGTTGCAGCCTGAAATATGGAAATAATAATTCCAACTATTAGCGAAACACTCAAGATTGGAAGCAACACAATAAAAGAAGTATAAAACGCTTCCTTTAGAATTTCGATTACAATTTCTTCAGTCATTTATGAAAAGCTCCTTACTACTGAACCAACAATTAAATTCCATCCATCTACCAGAATAAATAAAAGTATTTTGAAAGGCAGCGACACTAACATCGGAGGCAGCATCATCATACCCATGGACATTAAAACACTTGAAACAATCATATCAACCATTAAGAATGGAATGAAAAGGAAAAAACCAATAATAAAACCTGTGCGAAGTTCACTTAAAACAAATGCCGGTACTACAATGTATGTTGGTAATTCTGTTCGTGTAGCTGGCCGGCTCATATTTGCAAGAGAAATAAAAAGTCCTAAATCCTCATCACGTACATGCTTAAACATGAACTCTCTAATTGGACCAATTCCTTTGTCGTAAGCTGCATCAACTGTAATTTTTCCATCCATTAAAGGCTTTAAGGCATCTTCATTTACTCTGTTCCAAGTTGGAGCCATTACAAAAAAAGTAATAAATAATGCAACACCTGCAAGTAATTGTCCAGGAGGCATCTGTTGGGTTCCAAGCGCACTTTTAAGAAAATGAAAGACAATTATTATTCTAAGATAGGCAGTAGTCATTATCATTATTGATGGAGCCAGCGCAAGAATTGTCATCAGCAAAAGTATTTGCAGCGACACGGAAACATCTTTTGCGTCTTGCGATGTACCTATTTGAACGTCAACTTTTGGGATAGGGAAGGACAAACTTTGAGTTTGCTGGGCTAATGCTTGACTGCTGAAAAGAATAAGCAGCAAAGAAAAAAATAGAAAGGCTTTTAGTTTCATTATTTACTGAATTTTTTAAATACGTCGGAAAATTTTAACGGAGAAACAGAAGACATTTCCTCGGGCAGGTTTACATCAGTTGCCGGAATCTCTTTTAATAAATTAATTCCTCCTTCGCTAACACCAAGTACTAGAAGTTTATCTTGCACTTTAACTATAGAAATATACTTTTTAGGCATAAGCATTTGAGAGCTTAAAACTTTAATATTAAGAATATTTGATTTCCCTTTTGGAAGTGCAAATCGTTTAGCAAAATAAAGCAGTCCTAAAAGCAGTCCGCTTATTATCAAAAGGGGAAAGATCAATTTTATTAATTCGATGAAAGACATTTATAATCCTTTTAGCCTGCTAGCCACATCAATTAAGTTAACTATCCTAATACCAAAGTGTTTATCAATAACAACAACTTCACCTTCAGCTATTTTTTTATTGTTTACATAAATATCCACAGGTTCGCTGGCTAATTTATCTAACTCAATTACATAACCTCGCTCTAATTCAAGTATTTCTTTTATTTGCATCTGTGTTCTTCCAAGTTCAATAAAAATATTTAGCTGTAAATCCTTAAGGAAGTTTAGTTTTTCCATTGAATCTACACCCTTAAAAGATGAACTATCGTACTCAGGCAATGCTGCTTGATTTATATTTGAGTTTGATGACAGCTCCCTTCTATTTGCCGATACTTCTTCAATAGGATTGTTTTGTTTGCTTTCTTCCATTTTAATTCCTTACATAGAGATATTACTTAATAAACTTTTTGTGATTTTTATTGCCTTATGATTATTTGAAACACCAGGATGACCATAGAACGCAACTTTATCATTTACCCGGACTATATGCTCGTCATGAACTTTGTTTTCCAGAACAATAACATCTCCAACTGTTAATTCTGCAAGTTCACTAAAAGAAATACTTGTTTTGCCCAATTCAACAGTAACCGGCAATAAGGTTTCGCTTAAATGATGAGTGATAATTTCTTGAGCTGTTAATCCTTCTCTGTTCTTTGGGCGAATAGATGCCAGTTTTTGAGTTGACATTTTTGCCAGAATGGAATCGAATGCAAAAGTGGCAAAACATAAGTTCATTAAATATGTAGTTTCTCCAAACGAGAGTTCGAAGGATATAAGAAGTACAGATTCATTTGGTGATGTTAGTTGAACAAAATCTATATCTGATTCAAATTTTTCTGGAATAAATTCGAAATTATCAATCACATGCCAGGTTTTTTTTAGATCTAGCATTATTTTTTCAACGATTACGCTTAATACTTTTTGCTCGATTAAGGTAATAATTTTATTTTGTTTTGTGCTGGAACCATTGCCTCCAAGCAATCTATCGACGAGAGTTAATGCGAGATCTGAATTGAGTTCTAGGATTCCCTTGATATCTGTGTTCTTTATTTGGAACGTGTACATACAGCCCGGATTAGGTACTGAAAGTACATACTCTGAATAGTAAATCTGATCTACAGTGGTAACATTAATATTTACTATGGTTTGTAACTTTGTTACTAGAAAAGAACTTAAACTTTCTGCAAAGTTTTCGTGGATGTTTCTTATTGTTCTTAACTGTGTTTTTGTTATCCTGTTGGGCAGCCTGAAATCATACGGCATGATTTCATTGTCATTTGTAACGGGATGAGTTTGCTCGCCCCCGCTCTTTAATAAAAGATCTATTTCTTGCTGTGATAATAATTCTGACATACTATTGAATTATAAATTTGCTGAAATAAACATTTGAAATTTTTATGTTGGGTACGTGTGCTGCCAGCCGGTTAATAATATCAGTCTTTAATGAATCACGATATGTTGATTGATTAAGCTGATCAATTGTTCGAGCCGAAAGAACACTTAGTATTACATCCTTGACTATAACCTGCTTTTGTTCCAATTCCTTTTTTGAATCCTCTTTATCAACTGCTAAACCAAGGCTTGCTAGTAATAACATTTTACCATTTGTGCCGGCTGGATTAACAATCATATCATCAATGTTAAGAATTACTTCAACAGCGGGTTTTTCACTGGATTCTTTTTTTTCTTCAACTTGTTCGTCGTGTTCTTTTGGTTCGGCTTCATGTGTTGAAGATGCGGATTTATTAACAAGAAAGTTTGCCGTTATAAAGTACACAAGAACAAGCTGTACTATGAAAACGGGAAGTCCTATAATCAAGACTTTAGGATTAAACTTAGATTTTTTTTCACCAGCAGATAAAACTGGTTGTTCCGGGTTTTTGGATTCTTCTTTCATATGCTATTAACTAATTCAACACATATGCCACTAGTTAAAAGCTGTAAAAATGAAAGAAATTCGAAGAGAACAAGTTTAGATTGGTTACTATTGTGCAGATGAGCAAAAAAGGGAACCTCTTACGAAGTTCCCTTTAATGATGAATGCGCGATGTACTAACGAACTAGATTTGTAATTTCTTGTAACAAAGTATCTGAAACAGTTACAACACGTGCACTTGCCTGGAACCCGCGCTGCGATACGATCATTCTTGTAAACTCCTCAGATAAGTCAACATTAGACTGCTCTAAAGCGCTAGATTGAATAGTTGTTCCAGTTGTTTCTCCAGGAGTACCAACTAAAGGATCTCCTGAATTTGCAGATACAGTAAATAGATTATCTCCAATACTTATTAAGCCATTTAAGTTTGGAAAGGTTGCTACTAATATCTGAGCTAGTGGTCTTGACTGACCATTGGAGAATACGCCAACAATATATCCATATTGATCAATATTGATATTGGAAAGAGATGCAGCTGCAGATCCATTTTGAGATAAAGCCGATACTACAGAACTTGATGAAGTTTGTGTAATACCGCTGAAACCTTCTCCAAGATTTAAAACTATATTTTGTGAACTTGCACCGCCATTTGGTGTGAAAGTTACAACAGGAGGAGTAGGAGATACTGTTGCAATTGATCCATCCGGGTTAAAAGATATTGTTCCGGAGTTTCCTGTTAAAACGCCGCTTGCTGTTGGTAACGAACAATTCCATGCCCAGTTATTGTTTGATGTTTTTGTGAATTTCACGGTAAAAGTATGAGGTGATCCTAATGAATCGAATACTGTAACTGAACCAGTAACAATAGTCGGAGTTCTATTCGCGTCAACTGTTGATGCTAAAGTTGTAGAATTTGTAGTTTGGGTAACGGTTGTTGGATCAAAACTGAAATTAATTCCCAACGAAGCATCTGTTATTGATATAGCAGCAGGAGGGTTGCCATTCATTGTTAACATTTCACCAGTAGTTCCATCGAAAGCTACAGATACAGTTGTAGGTCCAACTATTGAAGTACCTGCTTCATCTTGCAAATCATAAGTCATATCGTAGGTGTTGGCAGCTGTTTTTGTGTAAGTAACTATAAACGAATATTCATTTCCGTTTTCGTCATAGATAGTATTTGTATTGCTGGCAGTATCACCCACAGCAAGAGCAGAATTTATGTTACCGGTTTGTAAAAAGTTTTCAGATCTAGTTAAGCTGGAGGAGCTGTCGAGGTTACCGCCCCATGCAATATCTGTGGTTGCAACAGCAGGTAATCTCAGGTTCGAATCAACAACAACATCTTCAAGATAGTTGCCTGGTGGAACTATGCCTTCAGAATTTGCAACTTTACCCTGAACAATAGCACCATTTTGGGAATTAACTAATCGGCCTTCAGCATCAAAAATGAATGTTCCAGCTCTTGAGTAGAATCGTTCACCATTATTTTCGAGAACAAACAATCCCTTTCCTCTTAAGGCCAAATCGGTTGATATTCCAGTGCCTTCAAAAGTACCCTGTGTCCAGTTTCTATCAACCGAACTAAGCTTCATACCTAATCCGATTTGAAATGTGTTTGTTCCTCCAGATGTATCTGAAGGATTTGAACCGTATCTTAAAATTTTGTTGAAGGTATCGCTGAATGTTACGCGTGATCCCTTATAACCAATGGTGTTAACGTTAGCAATGTTATTACTAATGACGTCCATCATTGATTGATGGTTTTTTAATCCGGAAACACCGGAGAAAAGAGAATTTAGAAGAGACATTTTAACCTCCTAAGGTTATTTTATTAAGGAATGTCCGGCATCAGTCAGTCAGCCGAACCGGGCGTCCTAAGAAGGTCCCGCCCGTAGTTATTTAAAATTTATACTGCAAATACTACGCTGTCTATATTTGTGAAAATATTTTCAGTTCCATTATCTATTGGCATTGCTGTTACTATAGTTTTATTTGGTATGTTCACAATAAATGCCGTTGAGTTCATCATTACTAAAGAATCTTTAGCACCTTTTGTTTCAGCTCTTTCAATTGCCGAATTGATTTTCAGCATTTCATCGTTATTAAGTGTTATTTTTCTTTCTTCCAATCTTTTAATTGCATGGGATGAAAATTTTAGTTTATCAAGTTCCTTCTGGTAGATGGCATTAAAACTATCACCAGATTCTCTAACTGGAGCAGAGCCCAGATTAGGATTGCTGATCGGAATGAAAGGAACATTAATTCCGTTTATTTCTGGCATATTTTAACCTCCATTTGCTGAATTATAAATTTCCATTATATCAGATAACATATAATCGGAGCCGTTTATCAATAGCTTAGTTCCATATGAACTAAATTTAACGCCGTTAATTTGTCCAACTATAAATTTTGAAGCTGAGATTGGCAGATCTTGTGAATCTGTAGCTTCAACCTCAAACCTGTATTTTCCTTGTGGTACCTTGTTACCTTCATTATCGGTTAAATTCCAAATTAGTTTATTGTCTCCCGACATTTTGGGCGCATTCTCTATAGTTTTAATTAACGAACCACTCTCGTTGTATATTTTAACTGTAATATTGTTTGCTTGTGAACTCAAATTGTACCCCAGCGACATACTTTCCTGCCCGCTAAAACTGAATTCGTTTGTACTTAACTTTACTTCTTTACCTATTAGTGTTGCAGCAAGTGTGTTATTGATGGATTGAGTTAGATAGTAATTAGCATCTATGCTCGTTTCCATCGAATCATTTAAGTTCATTAATTGTTCAAGGGATGTGAATTGAGCTAATTGAGCAGCGAACTCAGTTCCCTCAAGCGGGCTCAAGGGATCCTGATTTTTCAATTGGGTTAACATTAACTCTAGAAAATCATCCTTACCCATTGTTGCTTTAGCATTGGTGGTTGACAAAGATGTTGTATAATTTGATAGTTCGCTGATCATAAATCCTCCTAAGCTAAATACTCGTAAGTATTGTAACCAAGTTTTCTAATGCTTTGTTTTTCTTCTGTGTTTTCAACCGACTTTGTGTAAAAACCTGAATTATTTTTTCGTTTTGAATTAAAGGAACCTGACTGTTTGTGATCGGAGTTAGCTAGTGTTACACTAATTGATCCAAGGTTTACCCCATTTTGAGCTAGTGATTGTTTGAGTTGTTCTACATTATTTCGAACAACAGAACCGACTGCTTCATTTTCAACTTCAATTTTTGCTATTACGGAGTTATCAACGGTATCTAAAATTATTTTTAAAGTGCCTAATTCTTTTGGAACCAATTTTAAAACTGCAGTCTGTTTTTCTGAACTCTCAATTATGCGATGAACTTCTTTAAGAATTTCTTGCGGCTGTAAGACTTTTGCTTTATCTGTTTTGGCATCCACTTGATTAAACCGATCTGTTTGAGAAGCACTTTGCTTTATTCCTTCATAGGTATTTTTTGTTTCGATTCTGACTTCCTTTGCGGAATCACCGGCAGTAAGTTGTTTTTCACCGGAAGTGTTTTCAATTTCTTCCTTGTTTTCGGAAACATTGCTATTGTGATTCTCGGATTGGGTGTTTTCATGTTTACCAACTGTGGAACTTATTTTTTCATCGGTTACTTTATCAGAAAAGGTGTTTTGAACTTCATGTTTAATCGTATTGCTATTTTTAGGTTGTTCTTCAACATCCTCCCCTTCAATATCTGCTGAATATGGAAGTTGATTGTTTAAAAGCTTTTGAGACTTATTTATTTGAATATTGTTTGAAGAACGACTTACTTTTTCACTTATAACTTCAGAAGTTTCAAGCTTCTCAGAAATCTGTTTATCGAACTTATTGTGACTGTAATTTGAATCCGGCTCTTCACTATAGGATTTAAAAGTTATTGAATTATCAAGTTGATTCAGTTTACCTGTTTTATTATTTAACTCTGATAAATCCTTCGCTTGCAGATTAAGCTTATACTCATTCTTGGATCGTGAGGATGTGTTTTCAGTACTCAAAGACTTGGTTTCTTTTTTGAAAAGGGGAGTGTGTGATATTAAATCTTCATTTTGTAAACTTTTGTGTTGACCATCTTTACCTAACACATGAATTTCATCGTTAGAAGCTTCTTTTATTCCACCCAGCTTTAATTCAGATTGTTTATCATCAGCTGCCTGATTATTGAGTTTATGATTTGCGTTATTAAAATTAACCCTTTCATTCTTAGCTCCAGATTCTTTTTCAGCTAAAGGTTTGGAGTTAGTAGTTTCAACTCTGGTCTTGTTTTTATCAGCTGCTAGTGAATCATCCTTAGTTTTATGCTGATTTATTTCAATTTGATTATTGTTAACTTCTTTATTATATGGTTTATTATTTATCTTACTAAGGTTAACACTTTCCTGCTCGATATCGGAATCAATATTAGTTAGGCTATTAGGGTTATCGGTTTTTATTTTCGTCCTGTTTTCTGCAGACACAACTGAGTCTTTGTTCACTTCTAATGGCTGATTGCTATTTTTTTCTTGTAATTTATTTGTTGATTTCCACTTTGAAGTACCGCTTACAGTTGTAAGTTTTTCGGATTCAATAATTTTTGGACTAACCTTAGTTGCATCATTGTTTGAGATTTCTTTAGATAAACTGGAATTAAGAGTCCTAGTATCATTCTGCTGATGTTCTTTAAATTCAGCTTGTAAATTCAATCTGCTTGCAGTTTTAATTACGTCTGCCGGTTTATTCTCTATGTCTTGTTTTGTTTGCAGAATGTTTGAGGAAGTTTGTGATTCTGCTATTTTTAACTTTAAGCTGCTGTTCGGAATAAAATCAGATTTTTTGACCTCTTTTTTAGACTTTCCCTTTTGTGCATTAACCAAGGCAAACTCAATTAAATTTGCCTTTTTACTTAATACTTCTAGGAATTTGCGATCTTCGGCGGAAAATAATTTAATGTCATTATCTATTTCAGCACTAAATTTAACTGCAGGAGTGTAATTCTCAGTAATCTTTATTGCTTGATTTGTAGTTCTACTCTCACGTTTTCCAATATTTGAAATAGATGATTGCGGTTCTACTTTTTGTTCTGCACTTGGTTTTGATAGAAATGCGGAATTGATAATTCGAAAATTGTTACTGGATTTCTCGGCCACTTCAATAACCACATTTTTATTTTCTGAACTAGTTTTGTTTTCTGTAAAGTAACCGTAACTTGGAAGGACAGATTTACTAGTTGTGTTAGATTTATTAGAAGTTTGTTTTTCTGAAGTGAAAGCCGCTTTATCAATTAATTGATGCACATCATTTGAAGTTGTTAATCCGCTTATTTTAGCATCAGTAGTGCTTTTTAAGTTAGCTTCTTCTGAGATTGAAGCGCTGTCAACTTGCTTAGAAATATTCTTTAGTTCATTATTTAAATCTGCAGCATTAGTTTTAGATATTGAGCCATTTAAAATTTTTGTTGGTTCGCTGTTCTTATTGTCATATAAATCTAACCTAGGCATGTTCTGAAGAGGAGATGAGGATTCTAATGGATGGGGGAAGTCCGTTTTTATACTTGTGTAAGTAATATTGGAATTCTCATTAATCTCTTGAGAGCTATTTTTTATTACACTTATTGCTGAAATCCCTTCCTTTGAATCCGAAGGCTGTAATATTTCTGTTTCTGGATTAATAATAGGCTCTATGTCTAATGCAATCTCCTTTTTACCAATTTTAATTAAGATTCCAAATCCTTGATTAGACTTTAAATGTTCGGTTATTGCTTCTCCCAGATCCAAAGAGTCAGAAGAACTCTGATTATAATCAATTACTTTATCAGCAGTTATTAAGCTTATCTGTGGTACATTTATATCTGATCCGGCTAAGCTGGAAAGAGTAGTAAGCAGCTTATTAATTTCTAATACAAATGCCTCACTATTTAGATTAAAATATTTTGGAGTTTTGTACTCTGAAGGTTTATTATCAATTTTATTTTCACTTGTTCCTGTTAATCCTTCAGATTCATTAAAGCCTAAGAAATTGGTAAATACTGCTCCGAGAGTTCCATTGGCGTCAGTAATATTATTATTCGTAAGAAGTGAGACAGAAAGAACAAGTTCATTTGAATTGCAAGACGATTGGTTTGATTTTTCTGTATTGTTGAAAGCTTGCGGCTGAATCGACCCAGCTTCCTCAGCTTTGGAAATCTTAATTATATTTTTGAATAAATAATTAAAACTTTTACCTTCGACGGATTTAACATCCACGGATAATTGTTCAGATGAGTTTTTAGGTAAAAAAATTGAATTGATCAACATTATTCAAACCTGAATATTCTATTTGCAATTTCGGGATTTAATTCAGCAACAATTTTTGCGGCTGTTTTTTTCTTCATGCTGTAAAGGATGTCTCTAGCCACATTATCGGAATAATTCTGAATTATTTTAGCAGCTTTTTTTGGTTCCATTGCTTCATAGATGCTTGTAACATTTTTTAACCAGCTTACATATGCCGTATCTTTTAGTGTTTTAGAACTATTAGAGTTTATGGTACTTGTACCGGTCTTTATCGAATCAAGCTTTGGCGATTTTGTGTTTAGTGCTAAATCTTGATTTTTTTTGGTGTTTTTGTCTGATACTTCTTTTTGAATAATCGAAGTGTTATCAGAAATTTTATTTATAGCTGTAGTTTCAGTATTTAGTGTGTCTAGGCTATTGTGAGCTAATAAAGAATCGGTGTGTAATGAATCATTTTGACTTAAGTTGTTATCCGATAAAAGGGTTTTCAAGGAATCTGTTGCAGCTGCCTTGGTTGAATCTGACAATAATTCAGTACTTGATTTTGGACTAAAATCAAACCAAAAAATATTTTGATAGGTTGAATTTAGATACATTATAGCTGCTGTAACCAGAATGAATGCAAGAACAAACGGTATTGCATAAAATATTATAGGTTTCATTTTTTTATCCTCGCAAATTTCTGAACCGCCAGTTCGTCAAAATTTTTTAACTCATTGCGATTTTCAGTTATATTAAATTCTTCAATGTGTTTTTCTTCAAGCTTGGTCATCATCTTTTTTTCTATAGTTTTTTGAATAACTTCTTCAACCTTTTCGCTTTTCTTAACCTTCAACTTATTTATTTCTTTGTCATTCTCGTCAATTTTATGATGCAGTGAATTTTTATATTGTGAAAGAAATCTTAGTTCCGAGGCAGAGATTTTCTTATCGTATACAGACATTCTTATAGAATTTACTTCTTCAATCAGTTTTTGTTTCAATTGTTCGTGTTGACTAATGAATAAATCAATTTGTGCAAGCTCTTTCTGAGCCTTTTTCTCTAAAGCTTCTTTAACTTTTTTTACCGAATTGAACCTGAAATTGAATTTTGCCATAATGAATTTATATCTCTATTAATTCGCTTAGACGCTTAATTGTAGAGTCGAAATCTGCTTTTTCAAACATATCTTGCTTTAGGAATGATCTCAGTTGTCCCATTTTAGAAAGCGCATGATCAATTTGCGGATTACTGCCTTTAACATAAGCACCGATATTAATTAGATCTTCGGCCTCTTTGTAAGTAGCAAGAATTTCGTTGAAAATAATTGTCCGCTTGCGATGATCTTCGGTTACTATGTCCGGCATAACACGGCTTATACTTTGCAGAGGGTCCACTGCAGGAAACTGCCCGCTGTTCGCCAATTTTCTGGTTAGTACAATGTGTCCATCAAGAATTGATCGCACAGTATCAGCAATTGGCTCGGTTAAATCATCTCCATCTACAAGCACGTTGTAAAGGCCTGTAATAGAAGCGTTATCAGTTGTACCTGCTCTCTCAAGAAGTTTTGGAAGAATAGCAAACACGGAAGGAGTATATCCTTTTGTTGTAGGTGGTTCGCCAATCGTTAATCCAATTTCACGCTGAGCCATAGCAAATCGTGTGACTGAATCCATCATCAATAATACATTCATGCCTAAGTCACGGAAATATTCTGCTATGGTAGTTCCGATATAAGCGCCTTTCATTCTAACTAAAGCAGATTTATCACTTGTTGCTACTACAACAACTGATCTCTTTAGTCCTTCCTCTCCAAGATCTTTTTCAATAAATTCTCTTACTTCTCGTCCACGCTCGCCAATTAATATTATTACATTAATATCTGCGTTTGTATTTCTTGCAATCATACCAAGTGTTACACTTTTGCCTACTCCACTTCCAGCAAAAATTCCAACTCGTTGTCCTTTACCTATGGTTAATAAACCGTCTATCGCTCTAACCCCAGTTTGGAGGGGAGCAAAAATTCTTTTTCGTTCCAATGGATTTGGTGGTTCGCGATGTAATGAACGGTATGAGGTAAATTTAATTTCACCTTTTCCATCCATTGGTCTTCCAAGACCATCAATTACTCTTCCCAATAGTGCTTTTCCAACACCCACTTTAAAACTTTTTCCGGTTGCGATTATCTCACAGTTAGGTGATATATCATTTACTTCACCAAGTGCGATGGAGAGTACTTTCCCATCCTTAAACCCAACAACTTCACATTTACATACTTCGCTGCCATTCTTATTAATTACAGTGCAAATCTCACCTAGTGAAACATTTGGACCGGTTGAAATAATTACTAAACCAATTAAATCAGTTACTTTACCATTTAACTTAATTAGGTCGGTATTCTTTATTTTCTCAGCGATTTGCTCTGTAAACTGATCGACAAGATTCATAAGTAATTAATTCCAGTACTATCATCAAATTCAATTTTCTTTTTAAGCTCGTTCAATTGTGAGGAAATTCGTCCATCTGCATTTCCAATCTCGCTTTCCACCAAACACCCTCCAATTTCAATTCTGTCGTCTTGCTCAAACTGAATTTTTGTAAAAGAATCTTTCATGTTATGTTTTTTGCCTTCCGAGAGTATTGATTCGTAGTCTTTTGGGTGTAACCGAACCAATATCTTATTTGCGCCTATTACTTTTCTTAGCGATTCATTTAACACCGATGTTATTATGGATTCACGATTTAATTCCTTGCTCAATATTTTTTCGGCTAGAATAAACGCTGTATCTATTACAAGTTTTTCGTACTGATTAGTGAATTCAATAATTTTTTGATCAAGCTTAGAAATAAAATTATCTAGCTCTTCATACTTTTGAGTAAGATTTTGGTTAAAAACAGACTCAAATTTAAGCTTCGCGGTTTTTTCACCATCAGCAAAACCGTTGCTGTATTGCTTGTGCAAAGCAAGTTGAAGTTTTTCCTTTTCTGATTCTTCGTGGGGCTGAGGAAGTGTGTAATCCTTAATTGAAGCAGTGATCTTAGTATTTTTTTTTTGCACTTTTATAACATTAGACATACACATCCTCTTTACCGCCGGTGAGGTTAAGCGAAATTTCTCCTGTTTCTTCTAAGCTTTTAACCACATCTATAATTCTTCCCTGAGCAGTCTCAACTTCCTTCAATTTTACCATTCCCATATATTGAAGTTCTTCCTTAAGCAGCTCTGCAGCTCGTTCTGACATGTTAGCAAATATTTTATTGCGTAACTTTTCATCTGCAACCTTAAGTGCAAGTGCAAGGTCTTTCCTGTCAACTTCTTTTAGGATTTTCTGGATATCCTTATCTTGAATTGCTATTATATCTTCAAATAAGAACATTAATAGTTTTATCTCAATAGCTACCTCCGAGTCTTTAGTATCTATTTTCTCAAGTATTTCTTTACTCAGATTTACATTCAATCTATTTAGGATAGCTGCAAGACTTTTTGTACCGCCGACTTTACTAATAGCTTGACTCATTGAAGTACCCGCCATTTCGTCGACAACATGCTCAATTTGTTTTAGCGTTACGGGTGAAACCTTGCCTAAAGTTGCTATTCTATAGGCAACATCCGAACGTAATGGTTCTGCAAGTTCTTTTAGTGTTTCAGCAGTTTGCTCGGGGCTAAGATGCGATAAAATTAAGGCGATTGTTTGCGGGTGTTCTTTAATTAAGAAATTTACCAATTGTGTTGATTCTGCTTTTTTAAGTACATCAAAACCGCGTAAAGTTGTAAGCGTTTTAACTTTTTCTATTATTTCGAATGCTTTTGTAGATCCAAAGGATTTTTCCAAAACAGCCTGTGCATATTCTAACCCACCTTCAAGTACATATTCACGAGCAGTAACCATGTCGTAAAAATCTTGCATTACCGTATCAATGGTACTCGACGGTATATTTTTAACTCTGGTTATTTCGGCAGAAATTTTTTCAACTTGTTCGGGGTCTAAATATTTAAATACTGATGCAGCAGTCTCAATATTTAGTGCAATCAATAAAAGGGCTGCTTTTTGAACACCGGTTATTTCCGTTGTTCGATCAATTCTTTCGGGTAATGTAGTTTCAGCTTTCATCTTCATGTAACCATGCATTTATTAATTTTGCGGCTTCAGTTGGGCTTTTACTTACGTAATTACTTATTTTATCTTGTCGCGTTCGTTTTCTCATAGCTTCATCGGAAATTTCATCTTCGATGTCACCAATTTGAATTAATTCTTTTTTCTTTTTTACTTCCGATAAAGCTTTGGGTATTGATTTAGCTATTATTTGAGAAGGTTCAGACATTGTTTCGGCAGTTTGTCCAACAGACAGAGTGCCAAGCAATAATTTTTCGGATTTTAATTTTCCAAGGAGGCCCTTAATTAAAAATAGTGAACCTGCAATTGCAAATACAACGAGTACAATGTTAATTATGCCGTTTGAATCTTGAAACCAAGTTGCACTTTCTTCAACGAGTTCTTCGTTTTGTTTTGTTTCAAAGGGAAAATTAACAAGTGAGAACTGATCATTACGCTCAACATTAAGGCCGACTGCATTCTTGATTAATTCTTCAAGTTTTTGCATTTGCTCTGCAGGGCGCGGCTCGTAAACAGTTTCTACTGCATCACCTTTTTTTACTTCCTTTGCAACGTCGTTTATAACAGCTGCTACACTTAATCTAACAATGTTTCCTGTACCTTCGACAACTCGTTGAATTGTTTTGCTTATTTCATAATTAGTGGTTGAGCTTTCGTTAAATTGTGCAGAAGTATCGCTTACAGATTTGCCATTATTGTTTGAGCGCATAGTCTGTTCACTAACAACTACTTGCTGATCAGGATCATATGATTCCATGGTCTTTTCAACTTGATCAAAATTTAAATCAGCATTTACTTGGACCAATGCGTTGCCGTAGCCCAAGACATTATCTAACAGGTTCTGGGCTTTTTGCGCTAAATAAGTCTCAACCGAATTTTGAATTTCATATTGTTTTGTGCTGGAAAATGATAGAGAGTTTTCGCCGCTCTCTTTCCATAACAATCTCCCCTGAGTATCTATTAATGTAATTGAGTTTGAGGACAATCCTTCCACTGCACTTGCTACTAAATTAACTATTGCCATGCAGTTTGCCTTTGGCAGAGAAAAATTTTCTTTCAATTTAAGTACAATGGATGCAGTAGGTTGTTTTTGTTCATCTTTGAAAATAGCTTTTTCCGGAACTACTATGTGAACTCTTACTCCTGTTACGCCTTCTTGTCCTAAAATTGTTCTAGCAAGTTCGCCTTCTAAAGCTCGTTTGTAGTTTAGTTTTTGCATGAATTCCGACATTCCCATTGTGGATTTATCAAAAACTTCATAACCAATTGTACCTGAAGCAGGAATTCCTCTGCCTGCCAATGCAAGTCTTGTTTCGTAAACTTTATCTTTAGGTACTTTAATTGTACTGCCGTTATCTTCAATTTTATAAGGGATTTTTTGTGAAGTTAAATATTCCACTACTTTTGATGCATCCTCGGATGCCATGTTTGAATACAACGATGAGTAAGAAGGTTCGTTTAAGAACGTTATAAGTACAATAATTAGGATTGCAGTTATTAAAGCAGAACCGCCAATTATAACTTTTTGCTGAAGACTTAATTGGTTAAGAAAACTTGTTAGAGCTTCGGTTGGTTTTTTATTCATATGCTATATAGACATTCTGGTTAATTCTTTGTACATGTCAACAGTTTTATTCCTGATTTCCATTAATAATTCTAAACTTGTTTTGGCTTTTTCACCTGCAATCATTACTTCATGGATTTCCACATTCTCCCCATTAATAAAGTTTTTGGTTATGCTTGCTGCATCAAATTGCGATTGATTAACGTCTCCGATGAATTCAGTAAGGATATTTCCAAATCCTTCAACTGCGGATTGCACTTGCTCTTTTTTACCAACTATGGATGGAAGATTAGTTGAAATTGATTCTATTGCCATATTAACCTTTCTTGTCAAAGTTTGTTCCTACACTAACACCATTCATTTTACCGGATCTTTCATAAAATGAATAGTTCATTATTTCCTGACCTTTATCAGGATATAGTTTCGCGAAAAATTTTTTTTCTTCAGTATTTATTTTTTCCTTTTCGGCAGCAGCTTTAGTTTTAACTTCTGCGTTTCTATAATTAGTATTTACCAGTTTTGAGTTATAGTTTCCAATTGAATTAAGGTTTACAGCCATAATTAAATCTCCAATGAATCTTTAGCCATTTGTTTTGATGAATTAAAGGCGGTTAGATTAGCTTCGTAACTGCGTGTTGCGGCTATCATGTCTATCATTTCGGTAATTGTATTGATGTTTGAAAGTTGAACATAGCCATCCTTATTTGCATTTGGGTGCTCGGGCATGTACACAATATCGCCTTGGGAATTATCTTCTTGAACTTTGAAATCTAAGCCGGTAGTTGTTTTACCGGACATTTCGAATTTCATTGGTTTTGAAATATGATTTGGATTACTGGTTGATAACCCAATAGTTTGTTTAAGATCATCGAAGAAATTCCGAAATACGTTTTTCTTTTGCGATACAGAAAGCGTCTTGCGGTTAATTGGCTTGCCATCTTCTGTTCTTACTGTGTTACCATTTGCTAAATTCTCAGCAATAAGGTTCATTTTCTTTCTTTGAACACTAAGCCCATCGGAGCTAATGCCAAATCCGAAAAAATTATTTCCAATTTTCAAAGCTTACCTCCGCCTTTAATAACGTTTTGAAGTGTCCTGTAATAATCACCAATTTTTCTAGATGCAAACCTGAAATGAATTGTATTGGCAGCTAAATCTGCCATTTCTTTGTCAATATCAACATTATTAACGCCAGAAACATTCTCAAGGCTGTTATCCCTAATAATCTCAAAATCTTTATTTGCTGATTGCTCAGAATGAATATGTTTTGAGCTAGTAGTTTTAAGGATTGAAGCTAGGTTGGAGTTCATTAAATCTTTGAACTCTACATCTTCTCTATTATAATTCTCGGTGCCTACGTTTGCAATGTTTTTGCTAAGGGTCTTATTCTTTACAGAACAGTAATCAATGAACCTCTCAAGCGATTTTATATATGGTGTTTGCATATCATTTCCATTTAATTAGTAATGGAAAAACAATTATAATACCATCGTAAAATTGAGAAAGGATTGCGGTTTTGTGCGGAATTAAAAAGTAATTTGGCTAAATGTGGGCAGTTGTAAATTATTATTCAGAATAGTCAAGTACCAGCGATTTTGTTTGGCCGCACGAACAAATAAATCTAATTTCCTTTAAATTGCCATCGCCGTCTTTATGCAGAACTACTTTAATTCCTTCACTAGTGTCTTCTTCGAATGAAATTTGTGAAACGCCCTGCATAACAACATTATGAGATTTTATAACATTCGAGTTGCGGGTTTTAGAGCTGGTTGTTACGAGATTAAAAAATGAATCCTGAAAAGAATTACTCATTAAACACCTTATTAATTTGATTTGCGATATTATCTAATGGTAGAATTAAGTCAGCTGTGCCGTTATCTACTACTGCTTTTGGCATTCCATACACAACGGATGTTTCTTCATCCTGAGCAATAGTATATCCACCCTGTTGTTTAAGTTTTTTTACAGCTTCCGAACCATCTTTCCCCATCCCAGTCATAATAACTGCTAGTGTGTGTTTAGCTCCGAAAACATTTGTAATTGAATCCAGCATAATATCAACTGATGGGCGATGTAAAGTGTCATTTGGATATTCGGAAACAATTATTTCATATTTATTTTTCGAATTCTTATTCGCAGTCATGTGAAAGCCACCAGGTGCCATATAAACTACACCGGGTCTTATTTCTTCAAAATTTTCTGCTTCTTTTACTTCAATATCACTCATTCCATTTAACCTATCGGCAAGCGACTTGGTAAACTTGGGGGGCATATGCTGAACTATAAATATTGGAGCGGAAATACTGCTATGAAGTTTTGGTACTAATTTTTGAAGTGATAGTGGTCCACCGGTAGAAATACCTATGGCAACTGCTCTACAATCAAACTGGGGGAGTGAGGTATTTCCTAAAAGCGATTTTGCTGGTTGAGATGGCTTAGTAGTTCTACGAAGCTGAATATTTTTTATTCTCTTTAAGCGTATGCTTAAAGATTTTTGACGGACTATTTCTTTTACTTTATTAATCAGTTCTTCTCTGATTTTAACAATATTTACATTTACATATGAAAGTTCTTTGGGTATAAAATCCACCGCTCCATATTCTAAAGCTTTAATTGTTTCTTCAGCGCCTTGTGTTGTAAGCGAACTTACCATCAACACCGGCGTGGGAAAGTCACTCATTATTTTTTGCAAAGCTGTCAGTCCATCCATTTTAGGCATTTCGATATCCATTGTAATTATATCTGGTACTTTTTCTTTTACCATTTGGATACCTTCAAGACCATCTTTAGCACAGCCGATAACTTCAATTTCACCGGAACTTTCTAACATTAGAGTTAAAGACTTTCGCATAAAAGCTGAATCATCCACAATGAGAGCTTTAATTTTCCTTGTCATTTTATTTGAGTGTATGATTTACCAGTTCATTTAGATCAGCAATCATTACTACAGAACCATCACCCATAATTGTAGAACCAGCAACACCTGGAATTTTACCAAAATAATTTCCGAGCGATTTAATAACTACTTCCTTTTGGCCAACTAAACCTTCAACTTCAATACCGTAGCTCTTTTCTGCAATTCCAACAACTACTACATACTGCCATACTTTTTTATTGTCTTCGTTTTTTTTACCGAACATTATTTCTTCAACATTTATTAGCGGAAGTACGCTGTCGCGCATTCTTATTACAGGTTTTTGGTTTACTGTTGCAATGTTTTCCTTATGCACTCTAAGCACTTCTAATACTGAGTTTAATGGAATAACCAGAAGCTGATTGGTTAGTTTAACAATCATTCCTTGAATTATTGCCAGAGTGAGCGGCAGTTTAATTATTATTTTTGTTCCTTTTCCTGGGTTAGAATCAATTGTTATAATACCTCTTAGCTTAGCTACATTTGTTTTAACTACATCCATACCCACACCGCGGCCTGAAATGTTAGTAACTACTTCGGCAGTTGAAAAACCTGGAAGGAAAATCAAGTTAAGAATATCCTGCCTGCTTAATTCTTTAGCTTTCTCTGGAGACAGCATTCCTTTACTTATCGCTTTTTCTTTTATTACTTCAGGGTCTATTCCTTTTCCGTCATCTTCAATCGTGATAATTATATTATTACCTTCATGTTGTGCGGAGAGAATGATCTTTCCTTGGGAATTTTTTCCTTTGTTTAATCTAACTTCTGGTAATTCTATTCCGTGGTCAATTGAATTACGGATAAGGTGCATTAATGGATCATTAATTTCTTCAATTAAAGTTTTGTCTAACTCAGTTTCTTCGCCATAAATTTCTAATTGTATTTCTTTATTTGATTCTTTAGAAAGATCGCGGACTAATCTTGGAAATTTGTTAAACACTTTTCCAATTTTAACCATCCGTGTTTTCATAACCACAAGCTGCAGTTCATTTGTCATCAAATCAATTAGTTTGGTAACATCTGACAAATCGCGGGCAAGTTTAGTACCTTCCTGTTCTAATGCAACTTCAGAGTTCACTTGATTTAAACGGTTTCTGCCCAATACTAATTCTGAAACAATATTTAATAAATCATCAAGTCTTTGAATGTCAACGCGAATTGAATTATCGGACTTTTTAGCGTTATCTGATTTTAATTTATCCTCGTCTATTGTTTGAACAGGAACACTAAGATTTTCTGTTGTGTTATCAACTGTGCTTACCGCTTCAGGTTCTTCCAGAGGTTCAGTGTTTGATTCTATTTTCTTTTCTTTTTGTGTTGCTTTCTTTTTCTTAGTAGTCGATTCCTTTGTGGGAATATTTCCACTTTCCAGATTTTTTATCAGCTCAGTGAGCTCATCTATAATATCAGTTACATTTATATCTTCATTCTGATTTATTTCTATACAAATGAGAAGACTTTTTATTTTATCAAATGCAGAGAGTATAGAGTCCATAATCTGAGAATTGAGTATGGCCTCGCCTTTGCGGAGTTTATTTAGAATATCTTCACAGCGATGAGTTACTGTGGTTAATTTGTCTAATGCTAGAAAACTGGAGGTTCCCTTTATTGTGTGGAAATGTCTAAAGATGGTATTTAATAGATCTTTATCATCTGGCTTTTTCTCCAAATTCATCAAATCTACGTCAAGTTTCTCTAGTATCTCTTTGGTTTCAACTATGAAACTATCGACTATTTCCTTCATTTCAGGGTCAACTAACTGAGCGTATTGATTTAATTCTTTCATATTATTTAAAGAGTTTGTCTATTTCTTCTTGAGAAGCTTTTTCAAAATTTTTCTTAAATATTTCGTCGGCTTCTTCTTGATGAGATGTTAGCTTGTGGTATCTTGCATTTGGATCGAAGGTTGAACTCTGAACTTGTTCTTCTTCATTCTTATGCTCATTAATGTCAGCTTCATCAAGGTCAAGAACTAGAGATGATAACCTGCCTTGAACCGACTGGATGAGATGATTCACAGCTGCAAGCTGCTGAGATGTTATATCTTGTACTTGCAGTGAAAGAGTTATGTTGTTTGCATCCGATTTAATTTTTGAGATTAATTCGTTCAACTTTACTAATGCCGGCTTATTAGTTGTAACTTTTCGTAATTCATTTAGAGACTTTTTCTGTTCTTCATTTAAAGTACTGTTTAATATCTTGAACATGGCTTCTTTTTGTTCTTCACTTTTTTCCAATTCTTCAAGCATTTTATTTATTCTGTCTACATCTGCGTTCATGTTGTCTACAAGATCAAGAATTTCGGTTGTTGCCAATTCGGTAGCATTTGTAACATCATTTATATGATTAGCAGCTTTTGGGATTTTTGATGTACTGTCTGCAATGGAACGATTAATATTCTCAAGCAGCGGAACGGTGTCGCGCATGAAATCTACTAAGCTTTGAATGACTGGAATTAGCCGCTCACCATATACAAAAACTTTTTTTAAGTCATTTAACTTGTCAAAAAGTTGAGCCATATTAGAAGTTTTAGTCATTTAATTGACCCCAGGATTTGTGGACATTATTTGGTCTATTTTTTCTTTAAGAATTGCCGGTGTAAAAGGTTTTACAATATAGTTGCTTACTTTAGCTTTTAGTGCTTCAATAATGTCCTCCTTTACTCCTCTTGTTGTAACCATAAGTATAGGCAGGTTTATCATAGATTCATCACTTCGAATGGCTTTAATCAATTCTAGGCCAGATAGAACCGGCATGTTCCAATCAGTAATTACAAAGTTTAATGATTTATCGGTTGCAAGTTTAATCAATGCATCTTTTCCATCAGTAGCTTCAGCATAATTTTCATAGCCAATATTTTTTAAGGTATTGGCAACAATTCTTCTCATTGTTACTGAGTCATCGACAATTAAAAATTTTAAATCCATTATATCCTCTAGTTTAAATATTTCGAAACTTCATACTGCATGCGTTTAGCATCAAACGGTTTAACAAGATAGGAATTAGCCCCGCATTCCAATCCTCTTTTTATCTCGGTGTTTCCTGTTAATGAAGATAGAATAATAATTGGTAAGTCCTTATAATCTTCATTTGAACGGATAATTTTGATTAATTCAAATCCATCAATGTTAGGCATATTCAGATCTGTAATTACCAGGTCAACATTACTAGAAGGCAGAACTTCCAGCGCTTCCATTCCATCAGAAACTTGAATTATATCGAAGCCCCTCACTTTAAGGGAAATAGAGACAAACTTTCTTATTGAAGGAGAATCTTCTGCTAGCAAAATCACTTTTTTCATTTAATTATTCCCTTTTATAACTAACAGTTTTTGGAAAACTTACAAGCTTAAATGCTTTTGAAATACCGTGCAATGTTTCGGAATATCCGATAAAAAGGTGACCACCTTTTAATAAAGAATTATATAGATGATTAACAACTTTTATTTTTGAATTTTGATCGAAATAGATTAACACATTCGCGCAGAATATAACATCAAAGTTTATCATTGTACGCATACTAAAGTCGTCATATAGGTTTAATAGCTTAAAACTTGCCATACTTTTTATTTTCGGATCTAGTTCATATCCACTTGGGCCAAGTTTAAAATATTTTTTTAAGTAGTAAACTGGCATGTTGCGAATAGAATATTCTTTATAAATTCCTTTTTTAGCAGTTTCAACAGCGCCAGTACTGATATCTGTACCAACAATCTCAAAATCGAATTTGGGAAACTTTGGTTTTATAAGTTCTGAAATAAGCATTGATATAGTATAAGCTTCTTCACCGGTAGATGAAGCAGCGCTCCAAATTCTTATTTTATTCTTGCCTATTTTATCCTTTGCTTCAATCAATTCAGGTAATATTGATGAAATCAATGCATCAAATTGCGGTTGATTTCTGAAAAAGAATGTTTCATTTATCGTTATGGCTTCAAACAAATATTTTAGTTCTGCCGAACCAGAATTACTATTGTTAACAAAGTGGTAATATTCCTCAAATGACTTTAACCCAAGGAATGCATATCTTTTTCTCAATCTGCTTTCAAGTAAATACTTTTTATTGTCTTGAAAATAAATCCCGGTGCTGTTGTAAATAAACTTTCGCCAGATTTCGAAATAATTTTGGGTTAGTGCTGCATGAGATGAAGAGCCCACAATCGTTTCGGGTGTTACGGTGTTAAAACTAGGCTGTGATGGTATCATTTATCTCTATCAGTCTGTTTTGTAGGATATTGTAGCTGATTAAAGATTTCATTTGCTTTTTCTTTAACCATTTCGTCAGGGTCGTTTGTCAATTTTTCTAGTGCTGTTATTATTTCAGGAGAATTTATTTCTGCTATTAAATCTAAAAGCCTCATGCGGTTCCAAACATTTGCATCCTCAATAAGCGAATCCATAAACAGAACAATAGATTCGGGATTTGTTATGTAAAGCGCTTCAATGGCAGCCAGCCTAACATTTTCATCCTGATGATTTAAAACTTTAGAAATTGACTCAGTGAGTTTATGTTTCTCAAATGAATTTAACTCTCCAAGTTCACTTTGGTAGCTTTGCACAAGATTCTGAGTAATATTAAGAAGGGGAATTAGGTTTGCTGGCTGTATGTCAATTAAATTATGAATTTTAGTTAATATCAAACTCTTATAATCGAAAAACTTTTCATTTAGGATCTCGTCAAGCTCAGGATCGGTTCCGTATATAATTAAACAGGCGTACAATATTTCTGGATCATCAAAAATAGTAACCATGTGTGCTGCAATTTTTTGATATTTAGGCTCGGAGTTCAAAACCGTTTCCAGTACATTTTTCTTCATTCGTTCATCGAATGGTAAATCGAGATTGTATTTTTCCTTTAACTTGTAAATGGATTCAAGTAAGGGCCAAACTGGCGGACCAGTCATTTCATTCATGCGCGATAAAAGTTCGTAGTATGTGTGCTCATCTCCAATTTCACCCAAACACTCTAAAACTATAAACAAAAGTAATTCATCATCTGTGTTTAGGTTTGATGTGATAAACTCAAGTGCTCTTTGAGAGCCAATTTTTCCTACTGCATCAATTACCGGAGCTCTATACTTTTCATCCTTTTCAAATAACTCCAAAATTTTATCGAGTGATTTTTCGCTCTTTAAGTTTCCTAAAGTCTCTACACATGCTAATTTTACATTTTCATCTTCATTAGAAGAAAGAATTTCAAGTACTTGATCTTCAGCTTTTGTGTCGCCAATTAGTCCGAGTACATCTACAAGAAATTTGATATTATCATTGTTCTCACACAGAGCAAGTTTTTCTAAAATTATGTCTACTGACGTTAATCCCTTTTTTACGAGGATTTCTCCAGCAAGGTTCCTTAGTTCAACATTTGCTGATAAGGTGTGATTAATTATAAGTTCGGGTATTAAAGGGTTTGAGTTATTGATTAAGAAATTTGTTACTGCATTCCTCAATCCTTTATCTTCATGCGATAACAGTTCTGCTAAATTTCTAGTGGTGGCTTCATCAACATCTTTGTTGACAAGCTCCTCAATAACCTCAATTTTTTCCATAACTTTCTCTTGCGAGACAAGATCAAAATTGTTCATTTGATTTACTTTATTTCAATTAAAGACCAAATACTTTATTTACACGTTTTCAATTTTAATGCCGTTTAATAAGTTATTTCTAGGCATTTATTAATTAGAGATCTTTAAGCATTTGCATAATATCAGCCACATGTCAATCTATCATCATATTTTAATTACTAAGGTGCCAGGATATAAATAATTATTCTCCCAAATAATTCTGTTACTATTTAATCACAGTTTGCTCTTCCATGCATTAAGAGCAAGAACCAGTTTGTCGGTTATTTGGTTGTATATTCCACCAAATTCAAGATGTTTTATTGCTTCTCCCTTTTTGCCACTTAATGCAAGTTCTAATACTAATGCAGCAGTTTTATGAAATTCGGCATGTAGATTTTTTATGGTAATAAAATCTTCGCTTAAGGTATCTTCTTCCGGGAGTTTATAAATCCATTGTCCAAATTGGCATTCATTATCCTTTTGAACACTACTTACTTTGAAGTCGGATTTCCCATTTTTTACAACATCCTGAAGACGTGTTTTCCAAAGAGCATGAGCATTTAGAGCAGAATCAATTGCTTCCTTTGTAACCATATAATCTCCGCAATATTTAAGACCCCATCATTGAAATCTGTAAATTATTTATAAACCTTATGAAATCTATTTTTAATTAATTACTATACATCAATCAATGATGCGGGATTATCAGAGTGTTTAACATTAGATTTTATCAACTTACCATTTTGCCGTACTGATAAATTTCCATGTGATTCATTTATTTTAAATTGGCTAACAAGTTCTTGTAAGTTATAAGTAAGCTTATTCAAGTCTTCGGCAGCATTAGCAATCTGCTGAATACCAGAAGCACTTTCTTGAGTAACATTTGTTATTGATTCAATGCTCTTGCTTATCTGTTCAGCAGTAGCCGATTGTTCTTCACTTGCAGCAGCAACTTGACTGACAATATCAACAACTTTATCGGCTCCACCGATAATTTCTCTAAGTGATTCACCAGCCTTTTGTGCCGAAAGCTTTCCTTTCTCAACTTCCTCAGTACCTTTCTGCATAGAGTCAACAGCATCAAAAGTATCTTTTTGAATTTGTTTAATCATGGAAGCAATTTCTTTTGTAGCTTTAGTGGTTCTTTCGGCAAGCTTTCTAACTTCATCGGCCACAACAGCAAAGCCTCTGCCTTGTTCACCAGCACGAGCAGCTTCAATGGCGGCGTTTAGTGCAAGGAGGTTAGTCTGGTCGGCAATATCGTCAATAACTTGCACGATTTCACCTATTTGTTCACTGCTTTTACCGAGAGCTTTAACGGTGTCGGCACTGGTTTTAACAACATCGGCAATTCTGATCATACCATGAATAGTTTCTTCAACGACCTTACCTCCGTCTTTAGCAACTTTACCAGCCAATTTGCTTGCGTCTGCTGCTATTGAGGTATTTGTTGTAGAATCAAGAATAGATTTTGTCATCTCATCAACAGCGTGTACAACTTGTGAAGCTTGTGCTGATTGTTCTTGTGCGCCGAGAGCCATCTGCTCAGTTCTTTTTGAAATTTGTTTTGCGCTTTCAGCAGCAGAATAAACAGCAGATGAAACTTCAGAAATAGTTTTTCCTAAAGAGTCAGTTGCATGATTAATTGAATTTTTAATTTTTTCATGATCGCCATGGTATTTAGTATCAATTTTTGTAGTTAAGTCTCCACTGGCTATTTGTTCAAGTGCAATTACAGCTTCGTTAATAGGTGCATAAATAGCATCAAGCGTATTATTCATGCCTTGAATAATTTGCTTGTATGCGCCGTCAAATGCTTTTTCATTGCCCCTTGTAGTGCTGATTCCTTTTACAGATTCATCTGTAAGTCTGTTCATTTCCTTAACTAGTTTGTTAAGATTTTCAATCATAACATTAAAACTTGAGGATAAAGAATCGTATTGTGAAAGAGCATTTATCTGAACATTTAAATTTCCAGAGGCAATTTTTTCGGCGGCATCAATTTTTTCCAGTTGTGAATCACGCAGCTTGTTAAGCATAATACTCATCTCGCCAAATTCATCTTTAGTGTTTACGGTAGATTGTTCACGAAAATCACCCAGAGAAAATTTATTAAGCAATTCTTTGAATTTTCCAATTGGTAATAACAGTTTTGGAATTATCTTTAAGAAGGTAATTAGAAAAGCAATTGTTCCCAGAACCATTCCTACAATAATAGTGATTATTGAATCAGAGATAATTTTACTTACTTCTGCTTCCAGCATCATTTTCTTGTCATTAGTGTCACCAGTAATTGCCTTAAGTTCGTTATCGAACTTTTTTCTGGTTTCTTCACCTATGGTTGTAGCAATTTCCGATGCCATTTCATAATCTTTCATTGCTGCGGCACTTAATGTTCCATCAACCACTAAACCAAAATATTCATTAAATATTTGATCGAAGTTTTTGGGATGTTCCTTCATTATTTCTTGAAGTGATGAGTCTTTTATTTGTCCTAAAGAAGCAATTATTTTCTTCTTAGTTTTATCAACTTGCGTAAAAATCTCATCAAACCTGTTTTCAAAACCGGGAATGGAAAACTTAAGAAGTTCATAGTGCAGGTTTTTGAACTCGCTATTTATGTTGTTAAGGTGATCATCGGCAACGATAATCTTCCTTGTCAAAACCTCATTTATACTTGAAAGTCTCAAGAATTGATAAACATCATTTGCAGCAATCATGGTGCTTATTGCGGCAATAATGAAAAACGCAAGCTGCGTTTTCATTCTAAATGATTTTGTTTTGACCTTTATCATAAATTTTCTCTTGTTATTAATTTTATTTTAATTTGAAAGCCACCGAAATGGTTGTTTTTACTTTAACTGTTTTACCTTCATGCTGCCCGGGTTTGAATTTTGATTTTGCCAAAACCCGTTCTACTTCTTCGTCACATCCGCCGCCGAGTCCTTTTATGATTTTTACTTTGTCTACATTTCCTTTTTCATCTACATAAGCTAAGGCGTAAACTTTTCCTTCGAGCCCAGCTTTTTTAGCAACCGGCGGATAGGAAATTTTTTTAACTAATTCAGGCATTCCGCCTTCTAATTCGGGCATTGTTGTTGCAAATGCCAGGTAACCTTCATCTTCCATTGGTGAACTTTGAGAATAAACCATTTTACTTGTCAGCAAAAAGAGTATAAAAGTAAATACGATTGTAACGATTCGTTGCTTCTTCATTGCATTATCCTTTTTTATTGTTAGTCATTACATATCAATTAGTGAAACTTTGCTTTCGTCGTAATTCTTTTTTGATTTTTTTAACTTGCCGTTAGAACCGAGAGAAAATTTGCTTGATGTTTCATTTATAGTAAATCTGCTTACCAGCTCTTGCAGATTTGTAGTAAGTTTGTTCAAATCTTCTGTAGCATGAGCAATTTGCTGAATACCGGATGCGCTTTCTTGAGTAACATTACTTATAGATTCAATATTTTTACTTATCTGTTCAGTAGTTGCTGATTGCTCTTCGCTTGCTGCAGCAACCTGGCTTACGATATCAACAACTTTATCAGCTCCGCTTATAATTTCTCTTAAGGTATCACCAGCTTTTTGAGCTAATAATTTGCCGTTCTCAACTTCCTCAGTGCCCTTTTCCATAGAATCAACAGCTTCATTTGTATCCTTCTGAATTTGATTAATCATTGAAGCAATTTCTTTTGTAGCTTTAGTTGTTCTTTCCGCAAGTTTTCTAACTTCGTCAGCTACAACTGCAAATCCTCTTCCTTGTTCTCCAGCACGGGCTGCTTCAATTGCTGCATTCAAAGCAAGCAGATTTGTTTGATCGGCTATATCATTAATAACCTGAACTATTTCACCAATTTGCTCACTGCTTTTGCCAAGAGCTTGAACTGTGTGAGCACTTGTTCTTACAACGTTTGCAATTGTGTTCATGCCGGAAATTGTCTCCTCAACAACCTTACCTCCATCTTTTGCAACCTTACCAGCGGATTTGCTTGCTTCTGCTGCAAGGGAAGTATTTTTCGAAGTTTCAAAAATTGTTTTAGTCATTTGATCAACTGCGGCGGCTACTTCGGAAGCCTGTGAGGATTGCTGCTGTGCACCGGCAGCCATTTGCTCTGCGCTTGAAGAGATTTCGTTTGCGGCGCTTGCTGTTGCTTCAACAGCTTCGGTTACTTTAACAATCATTTCCTTGATATTATTTACAACATGATTAAAACCAACAAATAGTTTGCCCATAAGATCATTTTTATTATCTGTTGACAATCTTGCAGTTAAATCTCCTTCAGCAAACTTATCCATCTCCTTTAACAGCTGTCCAGCCTTTTTCTCAACTTCTTCTTTTTCTTTAATGAGCTCCTCGCTGTAACTCTTTAAATTTGTATCTGCCTTTTTTAAGCTTAATGCAAATGCTCCGTTCATACCCTTTACAAGTACTGGTCTAAAATATTTCCGATTGGTAACATACTCTATGGAAGTAGTTAGTTCTTTAATTAGTGCTTCAAATTGGTCGACGGTATCATTAAGGTTCCAGTATAATTCACCGAATTCATCTTTGTTTTGAATCATTGTTATACGTTTTGATAAATCACCTTTTGCTAAACTTTGAGTTTGAAGCTTAATTTTTTCAAGTGAGGATAGTATATAAGTGAAGATTTCCCATGGAATAAAAATGACTGATATAACCAGCAGGATGTTTGATGCCCAAAAGAATATTGTTAAAAAGATGCTCTCGGATTTTAATTCGCTTAACTCTGCTTCCGAGAATTCCTTTTGATTATTCATTACTTCGGAGTAATATTTTTCAACTGCTTCAGTTTGATTGCGTAAGCTGTTTGTTTTAAGATTTGCAGAAATAAATACAAGCAGCATCAATACTCCCATAAGGGCAGCACGCTGGATTATTGATTTCTTTATGGAAGTAGAATTATAAAGTGAAAATGAATTCTTCATAAGATTTGCCTGCATTTTTTAAAAGGTTATTTAATAGTGCTGAAGAAGCCTGCAACCCTTCTTTTGGTCCATACTTTCGCTCTTCTTCAAGTAAAGTTTTATACAGCTGCTTAATTTTTTCAAGACGAACTTGATTAGGTTTTCTTCTTACTGAGTAGTATCCCTGTATTTCGCCTTTGTCATCAATTACTGGGGTAACATTAGCATGTACCCAGTAATAAGATCCATCGCTGGATAAATTTTTGACATAGGCATTTATTTCTTGCTTCTGCTTAATGGTATCCCATAGCAATTTGAATATACAGCGAGGCATATCCGGGTGCCGAACGATATTGTGTTGTTGACCAATTAATTCATGTTCATCATACTTTGCAAATTCCATAAAAATTCTATTGCAGTAGGTAATAACGCCTTTGGTATCTGTTTTAGATACAATAAAATCATCTTCACGCATTACTTGTTCAACAGAAGTTGGTTGTACTTTTGGTTTCATTTCATCTCCAAAATAAAATTGAGATTTAGTCAATCTTTTAAGTTTCTAGATTTTTATCCTATTAAATGTCAATCAACGATGCTGGATGAGAGCTGTACTTTTGTTCTCCTTTTTTAAGCTTTCCATCTTTTGAAACAGAAAGCTTGCCTGGGTGATCGCTTACTTTAAACTGGCTAACCATTTCCTGAAGGCTGTAAGTTAATTTGTTCAAATCCTCTGCTGCATGAGCAATTTGCTGAATTCCAGAAGCACTTTCTTGCGTAACATTGTTTATGGATTCAATATTCTTGCTAATTTGTTCTGAGGTAGCAGATTGTTCCTCGCTGGTTGCAGCTACCTGTGCAACTAAATCGACCACTTTGTCAACACCATTGATAATTTGATTAAGTGACTCACCTGCTTTAATGGCCAGTTGTTTTCCGTTTTCAACTTCATCTTTGCCTTTTTGCATAGATTCAACTGCACCGGCGGTATCTTTTTGAATTTGATGGATCATGGAAGCGATTTCTTTGGTAGCTTTTGTAGTTCGCTCGGCAAGTTTTCTTACTTCATCAGCTACTACAGCAAAGCCTCTTCCTTGTTCCCCGGCACGTGCCGCTTCTATTGCTGCATTTAAAGCGAGGAGATTAGTTTGATCAGCAATGTCGTTAATAACTTGCACAATTTCCCCAATCTGATCGCTGCTTTTACCAAGTGTTTGAACAGTTTCGGCGCTCAATCTTACTACGTCTGCTATTCTGTTCATTCCATGGATGGTTTCATCAACAACCTTGCCACCTTCTTTTGCAATAATTCCTGCATTTTTACTTGCTTCGGCCGCTTGAGAGGTATTTTTTGTGGTTTCAAAAATGGTTTTTGTCATTTCTTCGACTGCCCCGGCCACCTCTGTTGTTTGTGATGATTGTTCTTGGGCGCCGGCTGCCATTTGTTCGGTGCTTGAAGAAATTTGGTTTGCTGCGCTTGCTGTAGCCTGAACAGATTCTTTAACCTTAACTATTAAATTGCGGATGTTTTCAACTGCTTTATTAAATCCATTAAATAACTTGCCAATCTCATCATCTTTCTCAGCTATAAGATTTACTGATAAATCACCCTCTGCAAATTTTTCCATCTCAATAAGCATTTTATTTGTACTATTGGACAAATATTTCTGCTGTTTTTCTATAGCTTCTTTGGCTTTTTCTGTTTCAATTGCGGACCGGTTAGCTTCCTCACTTTTTTGCTGCGCATCGTTCATTGCAGTCCGGATTTTAGAAAGCATATTGCTGATTGAGTACGTCAGCCGACCGATTTCATCTTTTTGCTGCAGAGTTTCAACTTCCAGATTAAAGTTTCCTTGCGAGATTTTATCAGCTGTATCAGATAATTTTTTTAATGGGCTTCCTATGGCAGTAGATAAATACATGCCTATAACAAAAGCCATGAGTGAAGCAATAATTATGAGGTAAATTGTAAATGAATTTGCGTCAGATGCTGCAGCATCCATTTCAGTTTTTAATGCTTGTGCTCTTTCAACATTGATAGTTATTAACTTATCAAGGGTTTCAAATGCTTTATTATAATTAGCTACACCATCCTTATTCAAATAAGCAAAAGCCGCTTGAGCATTTGTTGTATTTGCCAATTCTATAACTTTATCTTTATCAACCTTATATTTTTCCCAATACTCAATAAAAATCGGGATGTTCTCTTCTTCTGATTTTTCTAATTTGGTTTTGGTGTAATTGTCAAAAATCTCATCGATTTTGTTACTGTTCGATTTCATTCTTGAGCTAAATGATTCTCTCGAAGGAGAATTACCAAGCAGTATATAATGGCGCAGATCTCCTCTAATAGTGGCCATCATAGATGAAATTTCACCTAAATCATGTATCGGGATTAAACGATCATTGTACAACTCAGAGCTTTGATCTTGTGTATCATTTAATATGGTATAGTTTTCATACCCCATAAAAACCAGAATAACAACAAGAATAACAAAGGCAAATGTTATTTTTAATTTTATGCTAAAGTTTTTTATAACAGCGAACATTATATCTTCTCCATCTTTTCTTTTTTAGAATCTCATATTATTATTTATTCGTAATTCAATTTTTGATTATGCTTTTGTTTAATTAATTGAAATTGTAAAAGCTGCGAAATACCCGAATGCATTTTCTTCATTCTTTCCAATTAAGTCGTGTTGAAAACCAAGCGCAAAAGAAAAATTATCAGTAACATCATAGGTAATGCCCGGGAACAGAGATAGTTTACTTGAACAGATTTCCTGATCAAGACAAACATATCCCGCTACTTCAACAATAAATTGGAAATTACGTTGAATTAAATATCCCCAGCCTAAGCCAGCGTAAATTTGATCGCTCAAATCATTCTCACCAACAGGTGCAGTATAAATCACTGCAATATCAATCGAATTATCATCGGAGAAGTTGTAAGTTACAATTGATCCGAATGAGAGTTTGTAGATAAACTCATGTGTGATTGCACTGTCAGCTAAAAATCTATTTCCGGCTGGCAAAGAGGTACCGCCAGATAATCCAAATCCTAATTCATCGCTCTGGAACACAAGATACTTGGCACCCACTAATATTTCTTCAGTGTTTGATGAAATTGAAGCGCCCATTTCAAAATTTTCTGTCAAGCCGGCAGTCATTCTGAAGTCAAGAGAGGATGAAGTATTCTGCCCTGGTTGTTTGATTGATTTCCAGTTTTCATTAAAAGCATTCCTAGAATTTAAAACAACAAATGCGGGTTCAAATTCGAATGTTCCAACTGGAAGAATAGTGGCACTTAGCAGAGTTAATTTGTTTGATGAAACACCAGCAACCTGTGCAGTTACTTCAATTGCGTAGGTTAAAAGCATAAATGACAAACTGATATTTAAAATTTGAAGTTTCATTACTTATTCCATAAATCAGTTGATTTTAATAGTTAATTAAATCAACCCCTGCTATTTCAATTTCTAACCAAAAATTTTTCATCTTCATTTTTCATTGTCCTTTTTTCTTTAATATGCCTTGAAAGATTTGATCTATTGTAGGAATTATCGACTACAAACTTTCCTACAAGATCTTGCAAGGTGAAGGTTAGTTTATTCAAGTCTTCGGCCGCATTAGCAATCTGCTGAATACCAGAAGCACTTTCTTGAGTAACGTTACTTATCGATTCGATATTTTTACTAATCTGTTCTGCTGTTGCGGATTGTTCTTCACTAGCTGCAGCTACTTGGCTGACCAGATCCACAACTTTATCAGAACCATCAATAATTTCTTTAAGAGATTTACCGGCATGCTCAGCAGAAAGTCTGCCTTTTTCAACTTCTGCATTGCCAATCTGCATGGCTTCAACTGCCTGGCTTGTATCCTTTTGAATGTGAGTAATCATGTTGGCAATTTCTTTAGTTGCTTTGGTTGTTCTTTCGGCAAGCTTTAGTACCTCGTCTGCAACAACAGCAAAACCTTTTCCATGATCACCGGCACGAGCTGCCTCAATTGCTGCATTCAAAGCAAGTAAGTTTGTTTGATCTGCTATATCGTCTATCACCTGAACAATTTCTCCAATTTTTTTACTGCTCTGCCCTAATGCAATAACTTTCTCGGCACTTGAACGCACAACTTCCGCTATTCTAATCATACCCCTAACAGTTTCTTCTACTATCATACCTCCATCTTTTGCAGTTTTGCCTGCAGATTTGCTTGCATCGGATGCAAGAGATGTATTTTTTGAAGTTTCATAAATTGATTTGGTCATTTGTTCAACGGCACTCGCAATTTCAGAAGTCTGCGAGGACTGTTCTTGTGCACCTGCTGCCATTTGCTCTGTACTTGAAGAAATCTGATTTGAAGCGCTTGCTGTAGCCTGAACAGTTTCAATAATTTTTCCAATAAGATCAGATAATGAATCTCCCAATCTGTTGATATCATTTTTTAATTGTTGATGTTCACCTTTATAATTGCCGGTCATTCTTGCAGTAAAATCTCCATTAGCATAACGTGCAAGAATTCCTGAACTTTCTTTAATAGGCGCCGTTAAATATTCGAAGGTAGAATTAAATCCAGATATGATAGTTTTGAACAAACCTTTATGTTTTTGTTCATTTGCCCTAAGTGATAAATTTCCAGACTCAGCATGTCCGGAAAGCAGTAAAGTATCATCAGTTAGATTTGTAAGAGAATCTTTTATTTCACGAACCGATTTACCGAGAGTATCATTTTCAGATAATAATTTTACTTCAGCATCAAAGTTCCCATTTGCAAACTCGTGAACAGTAGCTGCTTGTGAATTCCAATTTGCCAGCAGGACATTTATTGAATCGGCCAGTTTTCCAAACTCATCTTTTCTTCTGCAAGTAACCAAGGTATTTAGGTTGCCTAGCGAAAGTTCTTTTATGTTTTGGATGAGTTGAAATAAATCAGTAAGAATATTCTTTTTGATTAGGTAAATTAGGAACAGCCCAATAAAGGCAACTAAGAATAAAATTACCACAGCTCCGCTAATTCTTTCTGCCATTATAGCTGCTTCAGTTTCTTCTAAAGAATATCTTATACTCATCACTGCAAAAACATCGCCAGCTTTTCCTTCGTGGCAAGACAGACAGTTTTCTTCAGCTTTAATTGGCCGGATCGCTCTCAAAACAGGTAGGTTTTGAAATTCCTCAGTTTCAGATTTAACACTTTTCGACTCAACTATCTCCCTTTCGGCTGCATCCATCTCTTCAGCTTTTGATTCATCAATTAACTTTGTAGGTACAATTCTTAAGTCTTTAATGTTATTTACAACCTTCATTCTTTTAATGAAAGGAGAAACATCGGTTATACCTTCAGCCATTGCAAAGGTTATGGACTCTTCCATTGAATGGCTTAATTCATCAATTGCTTCATTGGCTGTTTTTAGCTTTTGATTTTCGGAATAAGAAAGAAAAACTATCAGGCCAAGGCTGAGAAAAGTTATAACTCCTCCTACTACAAGGAAGGAGATTTTTTTAGAAATTGACGTACTTATTCCTTTAGTTTTCATGCGAACTCCCCGTAAAAAGTTTTTAAATAATTTTGCATAAGAAATGATTTACCGCATGTTGAGAACAAATGCTTATGCAGTTGCTTCTACTAAATTGAATTCGGAGAAGGATAATATTTTTTCTAGATCAAGCAGTATTAATAATCTATCATCCAGTTTTCCAATTGAAGTAATATATTCGGAGTTTACTCCGCCAACTATATCGGGCGGTGCTTCGGTAATATCTTTTGATATTCTAAGAACTTCGTTTACTTCATCTACAATAAAGCCCATGGTTTTGCCTTTAAGTTCAACTACAACTATACGTGTATCTTTTCCATGTTCCTTTCTTGTCATTCCTAGTTTTACCCGCAAGTCAATAACAGGAACAATTCTTCCTCGCAGATTAATTACGCCCTCAATAAAATCGGGTGTGTTGGGCACTTTAGTTATTTGGGACATTCTGTTAATCTCCTGAACGCTCAGAATATCAACACCAAATTCTTCTTCGCCGATTTTAAAGCTAACCAGCTGAAGCAAGCTTTTTTGATCTTTTTTTGTTTCTTCAAGATCTGCCATAATGAACCTCTCTTATTTTTTTTCTTTACAAAGAATGTGAAATGAATTCAATTCAATTGATTATCGAACATTTTATGTAATATTTTAGAGAGAATTGATTAAAAACGATACAATTTGTCTAAGGAGTGTATCGAAACAATAATCTTTGATTTCTGCTTGAAATAGAAGAATTATTAGTTAAGTGAGAAATGAAAGTAATTTTACTAACGAATGAGAAAAACTCACCCAAGTAATTAAATTGTTAGCAGGCAGGAAAAGTGTTTAGTTAGTTTGGGCGACCTTTCTTGTTACTTCAATTCCTAATTGTTCCATCCGGTACCTAAGCTTTGAGCGCGAGAGACCAAGTACTTTAGCTGCTTTAACTTGGTTGTGGTTTGTTATTCGAAGAGTGTCTTCAATTAATTTTTTTAGTACTACATCTATTTTAATTCCCTTAGCTGGAATTTTTAGGACAAATTTATCGTCAGCTTTAGTAATATCTGTTTGTGCTACCTGCTGTAAAAACTGGAGATGCTGCAGTTTTAGTTCATCTTCTTCGATTAAAAGAGTTACACGCTCCATCACATTTCTAAGTTCTCTTATGTTTCCTTTCCACGGATATTCTTGAAGTAGTTCTAAAGCTGCAGGATCGATTCTTTTGATATTTTTATCAAATTTTTGAGAGAATTCCTTTAAGAAGGAATAAGCTAGAATTAAAATATCTTCTTTTCTTTCACGCAGAGAAGGTACAATAACATTTCCAACATTTAGTCTATAAAACAAATCCTCTCTAAAGTTGCCGTTTTTAATTTCATCTGTTAAGTTTTTATTTGTTGCGGCTAAAACTCTAACATCAACTTCAATTTCTTTTTCTCCGCCCAATCGGTAAAAATTTTTTTCTTGCAGCACGCGAAGCAGTTTTGCCTGCATTTCGGGAGAAAGTTCTGCAATTTCATCTAAAAGGATTGTCCCTCCGGAAGCAAGTTCAAATTTTCCTAACTTTGTTTTTTGCTGGGCTCCAGTAAATGCGCCTTTTTCATGACCAAATAATTCGCTTTCGGCTAATTCTCTAGGTATTGCTGAACAATTTATTTTAATAAATGGACCATTTTTCCTTGGGCTGTTTTGATGGATATATTTAGCGACCATTTCCTTGCCAGTGCCGCTCTCGCCTTCTATTAATATCGTTGTATCATAGCTTTTGGCAAGTTTTTCAACTGAAGAAATAACTTTTTTTATTTTAGCACTTTTCCCAAAAAATTCCTTTAAAAGAGTATCATCTTTATAAAGCTCGTGTAGTTTATCAACCTCTGCCTTTAGATTAACAGTGTTTAATACCTTTTCTAAGATTATTTTTAACTGATCTATATCGATAGGCTTAAGTAAAAAGTCGTAGGCACCGGCTTTCATAGCATTTACGGCAATGGCAACATCAGAGTAACCAGTGATCATTATAACGGGAATGTTTTGAAATTCTTTTTGAAAGATTTTAAGAAGTTCTAATCCGTTGATAGTAGTTAGATATATATCAAGTAAAATTATATCGGGTTCAAACTCTCGTACTTTTTCAACTGCGTGTTCACCCACCATACATGTGTCTGTTTCGTAGTTCAATTTTATCAATACACGCTTTAACGTGGTGCAAATTAAATCATCGTCATCTATTATAAGTATTTTATTTTTCATATTTCTTTTTAGTTATTGGTGTTAAACTTGATTCGGAATTTTGTTCCCTTACCATAAGTACTCTCAAAGTCAATTTCGGCATTGTACTCTTGTAATAGTGCTTTGCAAACACTTAAACCCAATCCCGTACCTTTTGCTTTGCTTGTATAAAAATCGCTGAAAATTTTTTTCTTTTGTTCTTCTTTTATGCCAATGCCATGGTCTTCAATTTCCCAAATTATGCCTTTACATTTTTCATTATCCAGGCAGTAGGATTTAATATTTATGGAATTAGATTGTCCCTTAGCTTCAATAGCATTAGATATCAAATTAAGAAATACTTGAAGCAGTTTGTCCTTCTGAAAATAAACTGAAGGAAGTTGGTCGTCTATTTGAGTATTTAAGGTAATGTTTAATCGGGATGCATTAATTTGCATTACATTAACCGCCATGTCAGTCACCTCTTTTATCGAACAAACTTCTGTATCCTGAGTAGGCTTTTTAGAAAAATCTGAAAAATTTTCTATAAGAAAAAGCATCCGTTTAGTTGCATCGTTGCATGATTGTACGCAATCTAGAACTTCATTCGGAAGATTCTCTCTAATCATGTTCAAATAATCTAAATTCAATTTTATTACAGAAAGTGGATTGCGAATTTCATGAATAAGACTAGCGGTGAGTTTGCCTAAAATTTGCAAACGATTATTCTGAATATGCTTCGAGCCCATTTTTATTCAATGGTTTGTTTTTTTTTGCTAAAATACTGTTTTAATTTGAATTATGGAAGTTGGTTGAGGAGGAGGGATAAAACAAAAAGGGGAGTAACTGGTTACTCCCTAATTTGTTTCAAAATTTTTTCAGCAATTTTTTCAATTACTTCTTTTGAATCATAATACTTTGATTCAATCTTTTGCCTTATTTCACTAAAATCCTTAAATCCAGCGCTAGTAATAAATGATTTTGCCTCGGCAGAAATCTCAATTTTATCTTTGGCAGCAGGATCCTCGGATTTATTCTGACGAACTTTTGACTTTTCGTCATTTTGGAAATATTTTGGACCGATACTACTTATGTTCATTTTATTACTTTCTGTATGATGCTAATTTTTTTTGATTCTGTGTTAACTCAAGCTCTTTTTGAACTGCCTGAATCTTTCTCTTCCATTCTGTAATTGTATTATCGTACTTCAACTTAATTTGTTTAGCCAAAGCAAAAATTGTTTCATTTTTTGTGATATTCCACCTTGATTTTAGAGCATTAAGCTCATTTTGAAGCATTAATGCTTCATTAAATTTTTTTTGAATTGCAGTGAAATTATTTGAAAAGTTGGTTTCATCCAGTGTATTGAAATCAGCTAAGACCTCTGAGAGGAGTGATTTTATGCTCTCTTCTTTATGTGTAATCGAGTTTTCCATTAATAACCTTATGCGAATAGATCTGTATCGAAAACACCTGACGCAGATAAAAGTGAAGCAAGCTGCAATTGGAGATCATAATAACTTTGCCGAAGAATATCTGCACTTTTTTCAATTCGGGTTTCGGCAGAGGATATTGAATCTTTGAGATAGTCAATATTGTTAGTTAATGTACTTTTCAATTTTGCAATATAACCGTTTAATCCGGTATATGGTGTAATTCTGTCGTAAATAGAATTTGCTATACCATTTTCCGAATCAAAAAGTGCTTCAATTTGTTCTGCCTGATCTTCAATAGCGTTGGTAAGTTGAGTGTTGTTTGATATGGATAAGCCTGATTCAGTGTTAAATGATATTCCTAATTCAGAAAGCGTATTGATTTCTGAAGAGGAGATGCCAGTTACAGGCGAATAAGCTGCTGTGCTTAGCATACTAATAAGAGCTGATGCTGAAGAATTTCCAAGAAGCACACCTCGTGTTGTTCCAGAAGTTTTTGAATTTGACTTTAAATATGAATAAAGATCATTAAAACTTGTAATGAACTCTTCTATTTTAGTTTTTATTGAAGTTACGTCATTGCTTATGGTTACATTTACATCCACATCTTCATCAGCCATAACGGATTTTAGACTGATTGTTACACCATTTACCAAATCCGAAATGATGTTTGAATCTCTTTTGATTTCTAATCCATTAAAAATGAGTATGGAGTTTAAATCATCTTCATTAAACCTATAACCGGCAGTATCGCTTCCAGATTCACTTTGAACAAATGCTGTTCTATTAGTTCCTAGGTTTAATCCAAAAGCCGCAAGTATATTGCCGCTGGTATCTGAGATTTGCTCGATCTTAAATCCGCTGCCTGTGTTTTCAGAAGTTAATGAAATTTGTGTAAGACCCTCAATTGGTGAAAAAGCTGTTGCGGTTACTAACCCTGCTGCCCCTTTTTCTTGCTCTACTGAAAGCCCAAGTTCGCTTAATAATGAAGCTGTGTCTTCCTTAAGCGTAATGTATTTTGTTGAATCTGTTACTGTAAGTTTAAGTGATACATTAGAACCATTAACAACTTTTTCAGCGGTAATTCCGCTTACTGATTCAAGCTGAGAAACGATGCTGTCAATAATCTCTTCGTAGCTGCCTGCTGCGTAATCAATTGTAGTTTCTGTTCCGCCAAGATCAATTTTAAATGAGCCGGAAGAAGAGGTGCTTCCGCTTAGTGAATTGGAAGTAACAACAGCTTTATCGCTATTTATTGCATCTCTAATTTTTTCTGCCAAATCTTCATTTGAAATAGCTCCAGAGGTAAAGTCGCTGCTTGTTAGTGTAACAGTAACATTGCTGGTGAATTGACCTCCATTACCATCGCCTGTTTTTATTGTAAATGAATAATCGCCGGGTGATGTAATCGATGAATTAGCAGAAGATGTTTTGTCCAAAGACAAAAGCAAATCACTCTTTGCCAATTGATTTACTCTAATTGAAAAATTTCCTTTGCTGGCTGTTGAAGAAGCACTTGCGGTTAAAAAACTTGTATTGCTGGCAGCGGCTGCTTTTGCCGCAAAAGGTGAAACGGAACCTGAGGATTTAATTGATGATAATTTAGTTTTAAAGGAATCAATCTTTTGCTGTAAAGTTGTATACACAGATGACAAGTTGTTGTACTTTGTCATTCTAGTTTGCAGCGGAGTGATCTTTTTTTCATATTCGTTTTGAATAAAAGAGTTAACGAGATAATTAATGCCTGATGTAGTTAAATTATCATAAGCCATTATTGCTGCCTATTGTTAATTGCTTGAATCCATGATTCGCGTAACTCAATAAGTATTTTGCTAACTATTTCAAAATTATTTTTTCGTGCTTGTTCTTGACAAAATTGATAGAGTTGGAATAAGCTTATGGATAAATCTCTATAACTTTCATCATCAAACCTTAGCATATTAATTAGCTCTTGAATGGCATTATTAGTTTTAAGCAATTCCTTTTTTTCGGAATTCAGCACTGCAAAGTCATACACTTTAATTAATAATTTTTCGGGTGACGAGTCAAGAATATCTTTTACAACATATGAATTGATTTTGTTTTTACTCAGTGTAGCCGTATGGTGCATTATATATCCCTAAACATTTTATAAAAACCCCCGGAATTATTCCGGGGGAGTTTCTTCATCTGATTCAAGATTATCGAAATAAGGACAACAGAGCCGATGGTGCGGAGTTAAGCTGAGCCAACATCGATACTCCGATTTGTGTTCCAATTTGACCCTTTGTTGCATTCAATTGTTCGTAAGCCATATCAGCATCAAATAATTTACCTATTGTAACGCTGTTATTTGCAATTGCTGAAGTAAGGTAAGCTTCGCGAGAATCTAATGCTTGTGAAAGGTTACCAAGTCTTCCAAGTGCAGATCTTACATTAGCTGCGACAGTAGTTGTGTCGAAGGTAAGAACTGTACTATCGGTAGAACTTTGCAAGTTTGAAGATCCAACAGCGGTTGCAAGAGTTACAGAATTTAAATATGATGCGCTAGCAAAATCTACTGTGAAAGCAGAACCGCCAACATCATAACTTGGTGAACTAACTGCAGTTGAACCGTCTGTACTTGCTAACAATTGAGCACCATTAATATTGGTACTCTTTAAGATAGAATCTATTTCAGCAGCAAGCGTGCGGATATCTTTTGCTATAGCAGCGGTATCCTTTAGTGGATCTTTTGCATCAATTTGCTTTCCAACGATTTGTGTGAAGTAATCATTAATCTGTTGTAAAGCTGATTCAGCTGTTGCTAAATAGTTCTTTGCAGATGCAACGTTGTTTAATTGAGCTTTTTGAATCTGTGTTTGAGATTCAAGTCTTTTACCAACGTTGTAACCCGAAGTATCATCAGCAACGCTATTAATCTTCTTGGTTGTTGCTAAACGAAGCTGAGCTTTTTCGGTTTGTGCATTAACTTTTGCTAATGCATTGTAGGCCTGAAGTGCGCCTAGGTTAGTGTTTACTGAGAATGGCATAAAAAAACCTCCGTGTTTTTTTGTATCAAGCGTCCATGCTTGACTTTTTTGAATTTAGTTAATTATAAGAACTTTTTGTGTTCAAGTAGATTATCGTAGGCGGGCTAGATTTGTTTAGTTAGAAATAAAAAAATTTTTTACGTTAGTTTTAATACACTGGCAAGCAGTTTTTTTATTGATTTAAGTCTTTCAGTTACAGCAGATATGCCTGAAAACCTTACCTCGACCTCATTCAATATTTTTGAAATTTTATCAAAATCACCTTTTTTTAGGTATAATGTAATTAGGTAAAGGTAAATTGCTGGATCATTCTCAAAATTGGAAAGTGCCTCCTCCAGAATTTCTATCGGTTCTAAAATTTCACCGGCTTCCTCATAAAGTTTTGCAAGATTTTTTGCAACCTCAACATTTGAAGGGTGATCTTGTCTAAATCGCTTTACAACTTCAATTACTTGATTATTGTTTGGATTTTGTGATAATAGTTGAAGAAAAAAAGTAAGGTTGTATTTGTTAGTTATTTTATAAAGGTCATTGACCTCCTGGATATTCATTGCTGAATTTGCAAACAGTTTATTAATAACCTTGGTATAATTAATTTCTTTTCCGTAAAGGGAATTATAGTAATTAAAGAGCTCATCTTTATAGAATTTAAGATACTTTTCATTTTTGGTATTTACTGCAAGCATAAGCCCGAAATAAATTATTTCTTCGGAATTGAGAATTATAGAAATTGAGTTTTCTCCGCCATTTTTTAGTTTTTGATTTAAAAGAAAAGCAAGTTTACATTTCTCCTCTGCAGCGGCCATATCTCCGTTTCTTAACAATATTTTTGCGGCCGCTAAGTAACTGAATGGTTGTTGAGAATCTAACTGTAAAGAGAGTTTAATATTTCTTTCAGCTAGTTCACCTTTAAAGTTTTTATGGTTTATTAGTGCTAGAAAAGTGTAGCATTGTGCCCTATGAGTTTTTTCAAGTTCAGATGATCCTCCAGCAATTTTATAAAATTTTTCTGCATTTAAATCGTCATCTAGAATATTGTATGTATTACCAAGTTGAAAAGCGTAGTATGGAGAAGAAGATTTTTCATACTCATCCAACAATAAGCGGAGGTTTCGAGCAGCTTTAAGTTTTTTTAATTCAGCGGATACATTATACCCGAAATGATTTATTAAAATTTTTGACTGGCGAATTGTAATGTTATTTTCTTTTAATGAAGGTACAATTTGTTCATGTACTTTTCCGGAAAATGCAATTCTTTCAATTCTCGGGAACAAGCGAACGTAACGCATTGTGTTATCATAACTGCTATCATTATCAAAGCTTTTAACAGTGCAATAGTACCCAGCTGTTTCACCAGACTTCTTTATATTCAGTAATTCATTAATTGATGAGGGATCTAAAGATTCATCTGCGTCAAGATAAAGAATGAGATCACCTGTACATTTGCTTAGTGCATAGTTTCGTGCTGCCGAAAAATCGTTTGTCCATTCAAACTGAAAGACACGAGCATTATAGGATTTTGCAAGTTCAACTGTTTCATCATCTGAGCCGGTATCTGCAATAACTATTTCGTCTATTACCTCATTTACTGAAGAAAGGCAACGCGGTAAGTTTAACGCCTCATTTTTAGCAATCATACAAAGTGAAAGTGTTTTACTCATTTGCCGGCTTGTTTGATAATGAACTAAACTCTAATTCTTCAAGACTGTTATGATTTTGGGGCAGAGACAAAATTTCATTTACTGTTTTTAGTGCTCCAAAAGCAGTTTGATTTTGCGGATTATTTTTAACTGCCCATTCGAACATTGTTTTTGCTGCCTCAAAAAATTCATCATTAAATAATATTTGTCCTAACCCAAAACATGCATCTGAAGAAGAAGGATTAAGTTTAAGTGCTTCTTCAAAATAAATTCTGGCAGCATAAGTATCGTTATTTACTAAACAAATATTTGCATAAAGAATTAAAAGTTTTTCCTTAGAAATTAATTGTTTTGATTTAGCGGCTGAATCATAAGACTGAACAGCTAAATTCAGTTCTTGTTGAGCTAATTCATACTCTTTATCTTTAATGTAATTATTTGCACGTTCAAAACTTTTTACAAATTCATCTTTATCTAAAGAAATGTATAAACTATGCTGGTGATTGAACTCCTTTTTTCTTGTCCAAATTTCGTCCGGATCTGCACCCCATTTCGAAATAAATTTTTGTCGATTAGTTTTTAGAATATCTGAATATTGTTTTTCTCCATTTGCCTTAAAACTTTTAGAGCCATAGTGGTGAATAAAAACATCTTTAGCAATTACAGTTTTATATCCGGCTAGTTGAGCTCTTAGGCAAAAATCATCATCCTCATAATTCCCAGGCGTGAACCGTTCATCGAGTCCACCAATTTTATCGATAACTTCTTTCTTAATAAGTGTGCAAAGAAAAGCAACACGAGGAAAGGGGAGGATTTCTTTTTTATTTTTTGCTCTTACTAAATCAGCATAGTTGTTCATTTGCTCAATATTCTCGTAGACAGCATTCGAATCTTTTTGTGCACCGCTTACTTGGTTGCTGATAGGTCCAACAATTCCTATCACCGAATCAGATTCTGCAGCTTCAATCAAACTTTCTATGCTTCCTTTAGTAAAAACTATATCGTTATTTGCAATAAGAATAAATTTCCCATTAGCTTGTTGAATGCCCTGGTTGACAGCAATTGGAAACCCAAGATTGTCTTTATTCCAAACTACTCTCGCAATATCCAATTCTGAAAGTGACTCAAGATAACTTTTGGTTTCAGAGGCACTGGCATTATCTATAATTATGATTTCATAATTAATGCTTGTACTTGCTTTAATGCTGTTGATACATTCTTGTGTATAATTTAGTTGATTGTGGGCTGGAATAACTATGGATACTAAAACTTGTTTGTTATCATGCTTAATCAAAGTGTTATTGAATTTATTGTAAGGTAATTTTTGATGGAACTGATTCAGTAATTTTTCTTTCTTTTCGGGATTGAACTTGACTTCTAAAATTTGTTCAAAAGAATTTATAAATGCTTTGCATGAGTTGTAGTCTGAATATTCAAGTGAAGTTTTGTATGCATTTTCTAAAATATCAGTTAGGCCAATTGTTCGATAGAGAATATCTAATAACTGTTTTACAAAATGCTGATTATCCCCATACTTTACAAAAAATCCATTATGCTGTGCTATGCAGAAGCTTTCAGCTCCCATGTTTTCAGTTGTAATGAAAGGTGTTCCGCAAGCCATAGCTTCAAGTATGGGCAGCGAAAAACCCTCGTACCATGAGGTACACACAACAACAGAAGCATTTTGTATTAGATGTGCTACTTCGCTGCTGGAAAGCTTAAAATACAATTCTACCTTGCAATTTAATTCCTTGATCATCATATCTATAGTTGCCATATGGTTCTCTGGTTTGAAACCCATAACAATTTGAAGCTTTAGATCAGGAAATCTAAGCGTAGTATTTTGAATTGTAGCAACCACATTTGAGAGAAATGAAAATCCCTTTAACGGGTGAAAGGGATTACCTATAAACAAAATTGTTTTACTTCTATTCTCATCATAATTCTTAAAAGAAAATACTTGATGATCTACTCCATTTGGGATGAAATAACTTGTTCTGTTAAATTTTTGTTTGAAGAGATCAAAAAGATGCTTTGAAACAACGATGTTTTTAACAGGGATTGCATGAAGCTGTGTTAAAATATGCTTATCGCTTCTCAGCTCATCATAGTTTCGTCCAAAGTGATAGCCTTCATACCCTTGACATAAATGAACAACTTTTGAAATTGGGATTTTGTTTAATATCAGCGGCACTTCAAAAATGCTGAAAACAATGTACACTTTCGAGTCATTCTTAATATCATTTACAGAATTGATTTTCACATATTCAATTTTTTTAGTTACCCAGTCAGGTTTAGGTGAAAATGAAATCACTCTAACTTTTACACCAAGCTCTAACAACCATTCAGCATATTTGAACATTGTTTTAGTTCCACCACCCAGAACAGAAGCATCTTTGATTATAAAAGTAACAGTGTCAGTTTTATTAACACCCAGTTTGGAGGTAACTTTATTTTTATAAAACTCGATGAAATCTTCACTAAAATATTTATCATTAAATTCAAATCCAGATTTACATGAGGGACAAATAAATTGCTCATTGTGAGCGGCTGATTTCATTTCATATTTTAATATAAGCTTGAAATTTGTATTGCAGTTCTTGCATTGAATTTTCAATTCGTGTTGTATCGAGTTTTCAACCATGCTGTCAGGTTCAACAACCCATGCATGAACATTTGCCGGGTTGAGTTCTGTGTATGAACCATTGGATGGAAACTCCAAAAGTACGGGATGAAAGGTTTCTATTTCACCTGATGTAATAAAATGGGGGGCAATTTTCTTAAGATATGTTTCAACAGCTTTGGCTTGCTTTTGCTTACCATCCTTAATTAGCTTTTGAACATATTCCTTGGAATCCAAAAAGAAATTATGTTTTTTATAAACGTGTTTTTTCCTTTTAAGAAATAGCCGAAGAATATTTTTTATTTCATCTGAAAAATTTGCTGATAAGTATTCGTCAACTATCTTTTTTAAGTGGAAATATATTTTGTCTTGTAACAAATTAGGCGCTGAGTTTGTTAACCAATCCAAGGTTTTTTCAACAAGAGCAGTAGAAAATCCACACCTGTATAAAAATGCATCCTGTTTTGTTGAAATGAAAACAATTTCTTTTAGTGCTAAAATAATATGTTGGAGATTGGATAAGTCGAGGAAAGGGAACAACTGATTGAAGGATGCAGAATTAATAAAGTTGATAATTGATCTTGTAGAATCTAATATTCCCCCTTCTACAAATGAATTTGTTGTCTGCGTGGGATGAATTCTAGTTACACAGGTACGCTTATCAATATACTTCACTTGGTATTTAGCTGCAATTCGCAGCCACATGTCAAAATCCTGGCCTTGGCGAAGAGCTTCATCAAATTTGCCAACAGTTTCAAATACACTCTTATGTATAGCAATCGAATTACCATGAACATAATTGGCCAAAAAAAATCTTGTCACTTGAAATGCTTTATCCGGTATATCAAGCCATAATCCCGGTTTAATTTTTTGACCGGTTTGTTGTAAATAAATAAACCAGTGACTGATGAAAAATTTGATCTCTGGGTTTTCAACAATAGCGTTATAATGATGTTCGAGTTTATCAGATTCAAACCAATCATCTGAAGAAAGCCAGCAAATCCATTCTCCGCTTGCGTTTTCTATTCCTAGATTTAGAGCACTTGCTACTCCACCGTTTTCTTTATGAAAAGCTCTAAATCTTTTGTCTAGAGATAAATATTTATCAATTACTTCTTTGGTATTGTCGCTGCTTCCATCATTTACGATTATTGCTTCCCAAAATGGAATTGATTGATTCAATACAGAATCAAGGGCTTTTCCTAAATACTCAGCTTGATTGTAAGTTGGAATTACTACAGTAAACATTGGTCTAGTAAACTCCAACTGTTTATTAATGTTTAGTACTGCAAACATTGCCCCTTTCGGAATTTCGTATTCAATATTTAGATTATTATGAGTATGAAAATCTTTACAGACGTAAAATTCCCATTCTTCACCAAAATCTTCCGGTAACCAACCACTTTTGTGCTCTTGCCACTTTCCGCCATCCAAACCCCAAGCATCTTTTTCGTCTTCATGATTTTGTTCAATGAACCCATAGGGAGTAAATATCACAATTTGCTTGGTTGCTTTTGAGATAGTTTTCTTAAGTAATTTCTTACCATCCTCTTTTTCAAGGTGCTCTATAACATCAAGCAAGAATATTGTTTCTACAGAATAGTCATTGAGCTTTTGAACAGCTTCCTTCCAATCACAATTAATAAACGAATACTTATTTTTTTCTTCAGTGTTTTGAGATTTTTTGAAATGATCTATGTATTGTTGGTGCGGCTCAAAGCAAATATGATGTTTAGCTTTAATGAATGTTTGAGGACGAATTCCACAACCAATATCTGCAATTATTTCTGCTGGATGTATGTTTTTCTGAACGGTTTCAAACAATTCTTCGCGGTTTACAAAATTAATTTGCATTTAGATATTTCTATTTTTTTCTTAAACTATTCCTAATTGACAATTTTCTTTTTATCTCGATAGAGTAAGAGATATTATCCTTCTTTACTAACAAAGAACTTTCTCATTTCCCTTATCTGCTCTTCCAAAGTTTTCACGCAAACTTTTTTCGTTAAATCATAAATGCTGCTCATACTTCTATCAATCGCATCTTTAGCTTCGGTTGCATTTATCTTCGAAAAGTTTAGCTGATAAACATCATTAAAGATATTCAGCAGTTCAAATTTGTTTACCGTATTCGGCGAGTGAATATGGAAAATTCCTTTTTGATAGATATTTTGTTTTAAAATACTTTCAATCACTTCAGCCAGATATAAAGTTGTAACGCCATTCCACAAATGGTTTGTAAATCCGTTTACTTCTTTACCGGCTTGACTTTTTGCCCATTCAAGCAATGAACGGCTTTGACCTTTTTCTTCACCAATTATCGAAGTACGGAGAACCATACAATCTTTGTTTTCACCTGCATTCTTTGTCATTCCATAGGTATCATCAGCATCGAAAAGAGAGTTCTCATCATAATTGCCTTTTTTGCCTGAGTACACACAGTCTGTAGTAACATGAAAGCACTTAATGTTTCTCTCGCTCGTCATCTTGGCTAAGTTTCTAGGAAATATCGAATTGACCCTCAAAGCTTGCTCTATGGGGAATTTGCCAATTGTAGGTTTTATCAATCCTGCACAATTAATTACAACGTCAATTCCTTTAAGGAAAGGAATAAAATTTTCGTGTGGTTCAGTTCCAATATCAAAATTATTGCGAGAAAGTTTTGTGACATTATAGGATTTAGAAAGGAAATATTCTGAAACGGCGTAACCAAGCATTCCGGTAGAGCCAATAACTAAAAATTTTTCCATTTATCTTTCCTCCACTTGCCATGCTTCCCAGTAATGAGCATCATAGCGGATGTCATCGTTTAAGCTGTCTTTTAATTCCGATGTAGAAAAGAAAATAATTTTTGTATCATCGCTTAATGACATAAATCCATTTGCATAGCCAGAGGGAATAAATAAAACTGAAGGATTTTTTTCGCTTAAAACAAATCGATTTACTTTTAAATCTTTGGCTGGATTTTCCCAATTATCAATTTTTACTGCTCCAACAACTGCAGATCCTTTTACAACCATAACATATTTTGCTTCTTTTTTGTGTGCATGCCAAGCACGGACAAAACCTTGTTTATGGTTTTCAACAGTGTAAAAGCGTTTTACCCCTTCAAAGTTGAAATCATTAACAAAGCAAACAGTTCCTCTATCATCTACTGATAAACCTCCCCTTAACAAGATAGGATTTTGTTCTTCCATTAAGCAACCTCCACTTCTTTGAATACTTTAAACATTAATTCCTCATAATGTTCCTTCAAATAAGCTTGATTGGAGTAACGCGGACTCTTTAAATCTTTAATACGCCTTGTTTCAACCAAATGCTTTAATTCTTCTATTCCTTCATCAATTGAATGAATTGATTTGAATCCAAAAATATCTTCAGCTTTTTTTGATGAAACTCGATAATTGCGGGTATCTTGAAACGTTCTGTTTGTTGTTTCGATTTTCAAGTCGGGGAAATGCATTCGCACTTGATAAGCTAAATCACTAATACGAACATTCTGCCTTGCAAGATTGAATGTGCCATTATTTTCTGATTCCAAATTCATTAATACAGCTCGAGCAACATCTTTTACATGAAGAAGGGGACGGAATTGATCGCCTCCATACACACTAATTCGGCCTTCTACAAAAGCACGAACTGTGAGTATATTCACAACCAGATCTAAACGAATGCGCGAATAAAGATCTCCCACTCCGAAGAGCGTTCCGAGGCGAAATATAATTGAATTTTTGTGCTTCAATAATTTTTCCGCATTCAGTTTAGTTTCTGCATAAAGTGAAAGGGGATTAGTAGGTGAGGTTTCATTTAATTCAGAGTTTTGTGCTCCATATACAGAACAAGTGGACATAAAAACAATTCGGCCATTGTAATTGTCTGCTAACCAACCTACTGAATCTTGATTTATTGATTTAGTTAACTCTGGATTAAGTTGGCATGCTTCATCGCCAACAATAGCAGCCAGCCAAACAACAGCATCAGCCCATTTCAATTGGGCTTTCAGTTTTTCGTATTCACGAATATCGCCGTAAACAAAATCCACAGGTTTCCGAAAGGAATCCTCATATAAAAGTGCATCATAAACACGCACATTATAATTGGCTTGCTGGATTAAATCAGTTATTGCTCCGCCTACATAACCAGCACCGCCAACAATAAGTATATTTTTCATTTCTGTAATTCCCTTTTTAAAATGCTTACAATTCTGTTTGAAGTTTTACCATCCCCAAGCCACTTTAGTTTTGATGGGGAGATTGAATAATTATTGAAGAACCTAATTGTTTCGTGAACCATTTGATTGATTGGTCTATCCTCTCCAACTAAAATGCTGTTTCCATTTTCAACAGATTCCGGTCTTTCAGTTGCTTTACGTGGAACAGCTACAGGTACACCTAACAGCGGACATTCTTCCTGGCAAGTACCTGAATCGGATATTACTCCATAAGCATTGTATTGGAGGTTTAAATAATCAAGAAATCCATACGGTCCTGAAAGAGTGATGTTACTCTTATCATCCAAAAGTTTAAATTCCTCAATCATTTTTACCGCACGGTTAAAGCGAACAAGTAGCACTTTTATACCAAGTTTTTGAGCAACAGAATTTAGGTACTTTAATATGTGATCAAGCTGCTGTGCGGTTTTTAGGTTTTCATTACGATGTATATCTGCTAAAATGTAATCTTTTGATCTTGTACCGGATGGTTTGTACTGTTTAACTATTTCAACAATTGTGTTTCCAACAACGTGAACCTGTTTTGGATTTTTGTTTTCAGCAATTAGTCTTTTTTTATACAATGGCGTGTAAACAAAAACGGAATCGGAAACGTAATCACAAATTACTCGATTTACTTCCTCTGGCATTCTTCTATCGTATGATCTCATTCCGCCTTCAATGTGACCAATTTTAAATCCTTCTTTGAACAAAGGAACACTTGCTAATGCAGAATTTGAATCACCAAGAAAGAGAATTATTTGAGGTGAGATCTTTTTCTTTTTGAGTAAATAAATTATTTCTTTTGAAAGGTAAGATAGCTGCTCGTAATGATTTTTACTGTTACGCCCAGTTTCTAAAATAAAATCGGGTTTGCGAATCTTTAAATCACGAAAAAATATTTTGCTTAATGAATCATCATAATGTTGGCCTGTATGAATCATAATATGATCAAAGTTCTCGTCAAGGCGTTTGAAGACTTCGCTCATTCTTATAAAATCTGGCCTAATGCCAGTAATGGTTATAATTTTTTTCATAGTATTAATTTGAGCCAATATCCATACCAACAAAAACAGATGAATAATGGGAAAAAAGTGTTTTTAATGAATATTTACTGGTTTTATTTGTGAGGTTGGCTAATCTTAGCCATAGTTTTAAACATAATTTTTTTTGATTTGACACAGAATTTGAAGGAAACAGACAGGTGATTTTTTGTATAACTATGTGAGGTGCTGATTAGAAAATTAAATTAAAAGAGATATAATTTATCAAGCTTTTCAAAAATAGGTTGACAAATTTGTTCAGCTTGAACTTCAAGAAATTTTCTTCGTTCCTCTTTTTCACGTTTTAAGTTTTCAATTTTTCTTTTGTGGGATTCAATCCTTTGATTGAAATTTTCTGTAATTGATATTTGCTTGCTTTCAGCCTCTTCTTTTAAAGCTTCAATAGCTATTTCTTTTTCTTTGCTATGGACAGCTGCGCTCCTATGCAGCCTTTGTTTTTGGTTAGACCTTTCAACTAAAACAAAAACGGACAACCCAAGCGCAATAAAAAATCCAACAATAAAAGTAAGTGCTGCCCATTTTAACCCAGTAACTAAAACCTCAGCTAAAAGGACGTTAAATTCACCATCAAAAAAACCTGAGTTATTGTTATAACCGGCAACTCCTCCTATAATAAAAACTATAATTGAAACAAAAATGTTATAGCTCATGGAATTTCTAAAGGTTAACACGGGGTTATATCTTTTTTGTTTTTCTAAATTCTGAAGGCTAATTTCAATTTCCTGGATTGACTCCTTGGTATATTCATCAATTTGCTGAATGGTTTGCGATAATTTCTTTTTTATCTCCTCCTTAAAATCAACTAGTTCTTTTGAAAGCTGATTCATTATAGTTGTGCTCTCATCAATATAACCGTCGTATCTTTTCATCTCATTTTCAAAAGGAATGTAAGTTTTATCATGTATGCAAGTTTTTAAATCATTTACAAACGTAGCAAAATGCGCAAGCACAATTTGAGAGATGAACCTAAATGTATAAGAATTATCGAGTTTATGTTCTTCAATAAACTTGCAGAAAAATTCCAATGATTTTGTAATTTTTTTTGTGTAGTATGAATCCAGCTCAAGTTCTTTAAGCGAATCAAGTTTGTTTTTTAAAAATTCTGCAATTTTAAATTGAGGAGGAATATTTATCCGTAAACTTTCTTCTAATACATGTGAATAAGCTGCAAATTCTGAGTAGTAAAAAATATTTGTAAATATAGTGTTTTGTATAAAGTAATTGAGTAGAACATTATTGTTTGACTCGCAGGCAAATTTTAGTCTTCTAATATCATACTCTACAATATTTTTAACTAATTGTGAACCTAGATCTGGTTGGTTGGTTATTGATGAAACATAAGCTAAATAAAATTTTGCAGTAATTCCGTTGCTATTAAGCTGTAGAGCTTCGGACAAATGATTTCCTGCGGCTTCAAAATTACCCAACTCAATTTGTGCATAAGCTTTATATAATTCAATGTGGTAATTTAATTCTTGTTTAAAGCTTTCTTCCAGTTGAGAATTATTTAAAAAATCTTTTGCTTTTTGCAGCTGCCATATAGCCTCATTACAGTTTTTGATAGACTCATCAAAAAGCAAAATAATTGAAAAGTAAATGAAATCTAAAAAATTTTTTGAATCAGGCGTATTAGCAAGTAGTTTAGCAGCTAGCGACGAAAATATTTTCTTTTGATAGGATTCTTTAGCCATAACCCATCTTTGGTAATATCGTTTGACTGTATTCTCATCTTGGTTTTTGGTCTTATTTTTTTCATCAAGATACTTTTCGGAATGAATAATTATGGGATATTCTAATAACCAAAGATTTGGAGTGTCTTCTCGCCTTACAAAGTATTCACTTATTTCTTTTGGTAAATCAAAAGTAAAAAATTTTGAGCCTTCTTTAAGCACTTCAAGGTAACTAAAATCTCTTAGCTTAGATTTCTTGAAAAATTGTTGTTTTAAACGAATATAGTTGACAGAGGTTTCCGGAGCATCTTCATATGCATTTTCATGAACATTATTTCTTATTTGGCTCGTGTCCATAATGGCTAATATAGTTTGCCTAATAATCGAATTTTATCACAGTTTTTTTATAGCCAAGCAGTAAATATTTAATATACTTTGCTAATTGAATTCATCAGATATTTTGGGATGCAAGGTTTTTGATAATTCGGAAAGTTGTTCTAAATAGCTAACTTTAATATATAATTATTGAATAAGGAGAATTTAGATGGAAGTATTCGCACTTCTTATAATCGGTTTGCTAGCTGGGGTAATTAGCGGGTTTCTTGGAATAGGGGGAGGTATAATCATAATTCCGGCACTTGTTTATCTGCTTGGATACTCGCAGCAAAATGCACAAGGAACTTCGCTCGGATTACTTTTGCCTCCAATTGGTTTGTTTGCAGTAATTAATTATCATAAAGCGGGTTTTGTTAATATAAAAGCTGCAGCGATAATGTGCATTACTTTTATAATTGGCAGTTATTTCTCATCTAAAATTGTTGTTGATCTACCAGAGACACTTGTTAAAAAAGTTTTTGCTTCTTTCCTGCTTTTTTATTCAATAAAACTTTTTTTTGAAAAGTAATTAGATGAAATGTCTATCTAGTGAATCTTTTTAATAAAAGGATATAGGAGGATATCACTTGACATAGTAAGTTTTTAAGGCACTGAGAGTATTTTATGTTTATGCCAAGTTTAAATATTTAATCAATTGATATTTTTAAGAATGTGGATAAGTGACATAAAAACAAAACCCATGGATGATAACATTATATCCATTAGGTCAAGACTAAAAAGTTCATTTATACCCAGTAGAAAAGACAAAAGCTTTACAATTAATATTACACTCAATACTAATACAAATCCTTGTAATCCAGCTTTTAACGGGAAAATAAAAAATTTTTTAAAACCTTTAAGAAATTGAGATTTATCCTCAACAAAACTATCGCGATTTGTGCTTGATATTGAATTCATATTTCACTCATTACTAAACTTGTTTTCTCACCATTATTTACAAAAATTATTGCGTTTCATTTCCTTTATTAACATAAATGTATAGAAGCATAAATATAAAGCTGAAGAACTAAGTAAAATTGTGCTGTTATTTTGTGAAGCAGTTTGGTTAAATACACTGGAAATAAGTTGTGTAAATCCCGTAATTGTTAATATGAAAATAACATAACCTATTGATCCGGTTACGAATGATTTATACAAAATGTTCATTATTCTATTTTGTTTTCTTGAATTTGATACTACTCTGTCCATCGTGTTAATTATTGTTGCCATAGTTTCCTTACCTTTCATTTATTGTTGACTTTCTTGTTACTGCCTAGACAAGACTCATACCATCTAAAAAAAGTCTCAAATGGAACCAAAAACAAATTTCATTAAAAAAGATGCTGTCACTAAATAAAACACTAATTTTTAGTAGTTTCATTTTAAGAATTATTTAGATTGATCGTTTTAATCAAATATTAATTTTATCCATAAAAGTGCAAATGAGCACTTGGGTATAGGATATTTTGACTTTCAGAAGTTTTATACTAATACTCAAATAGATAATTTATTAAGGTGAACTGAAGATAATTTGTTAACATTAGGGTATCGGCTTATGCTGCAAAGACAATTAGGAAAAACAAATATTAATGTATCTGTTTTAGGTTTTGGAGCAGGTCATATTGGTGGAAACAATCTCACTGAATCGGAAGCATCCAACTTGCTAAATAGCATAGTTGATCTTGGGATTAATTTATTTGATACTGCGCGAGGGTATGGTTTATCGGAAGAAAGGATAGGGTATCATCTCTCTTATAGAAGAAATGAAATTGTGATCTCAACAAAAGTCGGTTACGGTGTAGCTGGTGTTGCTGATTGGACATATGAATGCGTTGAACGTGGTATAAATGAAGCACTTATTAAACTTCGTACAGATTATATTGATATAGTACACTTACACTCTTGTCCTTTGGAAATACTGCAGAGCGGGGAAGTAATTAGCGCATTAATAAAAGCACGTGGAGAAGGTAAAATTAGAGCTGCTGCTTACTCGGGAGAGAATGAGGCTTTAGAATTTGCTCTAACAAAGGAAATTGATAGTCTGCAATGTTCAATTAACTTGTTTGATCAAAAAAATATTGGCAAAATTCTCCCCGCAGCAGTTAACCAAAAAATTGGGATAATCGCAAAACGCCCGCTTGCAAATGTTCCATGGCGATTTAAAGAACAACCTTTCGGAGAATACTGTGAAGAATATTGGAAAAGAATGAAAAAAATGAATTTACAACTCGGTATAGATTGGCTTGAAGCAGCTATCAGATTTTCAGCTTTTACTGAAGGAGTAAATTCTATTATTATTGGAACAACGTCTATTGATCATTTGAAAATGAATCTGCAGTTGTTTGAAAAGGGAAAATTGCCGGATGAAATTTACTCTGTTATAAGAAATGCTTTTGAGGAAAACACGATTAACTGGAATGGTCAAATCTAGTTCTAATTTATTTCAAAAAAACCATTTTCTTCGAAAGAATTTTATCCGAGGTTTTTAGAGTATAGATGTAAATACCGCTTGGCAATAGCTCAGCATTCAACGAAATTGTAATTTCATGGTTACCTTTTTGTTTATATCCTTTGTCTATTTCCTGAACTAGCTCACCAAAACTGTTATATAAAACTATGGATACAAAATCATCTTTTGGTAAGCTGTAAGTAATTGTGGTTCTTTCAATAACCGGATTGGGATAATTTTGATTTAGCTCAGCTTGTTCAGGGTTCAATGCAGATATCTTTGATATACTTTTATTTAAATCTTTAATAAAGTCTGTAAGCATCTCTATTAACCCGGGAGAATTAAATTCATTAAACCCATATCCATCCATATTTAAAATATCTTTATGAACATAGTGCCATACGATAGCAGACTGACATTTCGTTTTTTTTATTTCTTGCAGCCACTCCTTATATACTTCAACCTTATTATTTTTAACACCAAATTCACCCAGCAGCATCGGTTTACTTAAATTCTCACTTATATTACTGTGATCTCTTATCCAAGTAATACCAGATTTATAATTCATATTCCATGATTCTGGATATGAATGAATTGAGGTATAGCTTATTTGAGGCAGCATTGAATTAACTTTAAAACTAGTTCCTTTTGAACCGTTAAATAGAAAATTTGCATTGTTATAAAACGATTTAATGTCAGAATATTCTACATTATCAATATCATACCCAATTTCTCCGGTGGCAAGCATATGGTTAGAATCAATTGATCGAAAATAATTTGAGACTTTATCGTACCATAAGTAAATGTTGTCAAAAGAAAAACCAGGATTTGAGGCTTCATTAATTAACTCGAACGAAAATATTGCGGGGTCATCTTTGTATGCAACTCCAGTAAAAGTATTTTTTCTGTTCAGCAAAGTGTATAAATGTAAATAATACCAAGTAATAATAGATTCGTTTGTAAAAAAATGATTATGCTCAAATTTTTGATTAGCGGAAGCCAGATATTTATTAGCCCATGCAACATACTGATTAATCCCGCCATAGTCTGGTTCGTTATTCGCTAGGCACAGAATTACAAGAAGATCATATTCTTTCGCCTTAGCAACAACATAATCCAAGCTAATTAATCCCTCCTCTCTATATTCATCTGGTTTTGAGGAAATAACAGAAGGATTTATTATTTCCGAATTATTAAAAGCCCAAGTGCGGATTACTTTTATGCCAATATTTTGTGCAAATGCAAAAACCTCATCTATAATATATCTTCTATCGGGGCTGGCAGCCTCATGTTGCAGATAGTAAGCATTGATTCCCAGAAAACTAAACTGACTCCCGTTTTTAATAAACTTAGACTCGCGTGCAGTTATGAAAGGGTTTTGAGGAATAATTTTTATTAATGGCATATTAGTTTTGAATAAACGACACAGGCTTAAGCTAATTCAATTTAATTTGTAAGATACTCTTAAGCTATTTACTGCTTAAATATTCAAATGCATCATCAACCGATTGATGAGTACCAGTTATAACAATAGTATCATGTAAACACAGACTTTCATCTCCTGACGGATTTGTAATTGTTTTTCCAGCACGCACAATTGCAATTATTGTTGCATCAGTTTTTGCTCGTAAATTAACTTCGCTTAGAGTTTTACCGGCAAACTTATTATCATCATCTATAAAGAATGTTTCTGTTAATCCCGCGGCTAATATTTCGTTCAGGTTAATCAACGGATGTTCCGAACTTTCTTCTTTAACCATCATACTGTAAGATTCGCTGCGTAATATTGAAACTTGCTTCATTATAACGTTTAATGGTATATGGAATCTTCTTAGAACCTTACTAAAAATTTGCAACGAAGTTTCAAATTCCTCGGGAATAACTTCATCAGCACCAAGTGAAATTAAATCTCTAATTTCATTAGTGTAGCGTGTTCTCACAATTGAATAAACATTAGGGTTAAGCTGCTTAGCGAGCATCAAACTTCTTCTAGTTGTTTCCGGATCGGATATTGCAAAAACAATAATATTAGCAGTGTTAATATTAGCTTGAATTAATATCTCGGTTTTGCTGCAGTCACCATAAATAATTCTTTCTCCTTTTGCTAATTCTTTTTTTACAGTATCTGGGTTTAGCTCAACAATAACATATTTTATTCCTGTTTCAGTAAGTACTCTTGAAAGATTACGACCATTCAGTCCAAAGCCGACAATAATTACATGATCGATTAGTTCTCCTAACCTAAAATTATTTTTTGAAGGATGGGTTCCAAGATTACCTACGGTATATGAGATGAGAGGATTTAACTTAAGTAGAAAAGGAGTTAATATCATAGTAAATATAGACGAAGCTAAAAATGAGTCGTAATAGTCGCCTCCTATAAGATTTAATTTCAATCCGGCTTGCATTAATACAAATGAAAATTCACCTATTTGAGATAATGATAAGCCGGCTGCTAATGCGACCCTAAGTGGGTAACCGGAAACCTTTATAACTAATAGTACTATTAATGCTTTTAGAAAAATTACTGATAAGGTGAGTCCTGAAATCAAGATAGGATGATTAAAAACAAATTGGGTATTAAGAAGTAATCCTACCGAAACAAAGAACACACTATTAAAAGCATCTTTTAATGGAATAATTTCTGATTCAACCTGATGACTGAATTCCGATTCGGCTAAAATTAAACCAGAAATAAAAGCACCCAATGCAAAAGATAAACCGAACGAATGTGTTAAGTATGCAGTTCCAAGAATTAATAATATAACCCCAATAGTAAAGACTTCCCTTAACCTTAAATTTGCAATGTGAAATAATAACTTTGGGATAATAAATCGCGCAATAACTAAAAGAAATAATATTACTGCAACTGCTGCAATAATCTTTAAAGAGATTGTTATCGTTGAAAAATCTGAACCGATTCCTAAAATTGGAAGTACAATAAAAATCGGAATAATTGCTAAATCTTGGAATATCAAAATTGCGAGAGCAATCCTGCCATGCGGAGCGTCTAATTCATTTTTATCGGATAGTAGTTTTAAAACAATAGCTGTACTTGATAAGCTTACTAATAAACCTAAATAAATTGATTTATTTATGGGAATATTGAGTAAATAAAAAATAAATGCGGATACTAATGTGGTGATGAAAACTTGAAGCCCGCCTGTAATTAATAAAAGGCGTTTCATTTTCAACAATCGTTTAAGTGATACTTCCAAACCGATTGTGAACAGAAGGAGAATTACTCCTACTTCTGCCATTACTGAAATATTATCAACATCCGAAATAAGTTTGAAACCATAAGGACCAATAATCATTCCGGTTACAAGAAATCCTGCAATACTTGGTATTTGAATTTTATTGAAAAGAAAAATTATTGGAATAGAAATTAGGAGAATAATTACAATGTCTTTTATGATAAGAAAATCATGCATTATTTAGAACTAACTTAAAATATGATTAGCTAAGTATAAAAATGGTCAAGTTAAATACTTGACCGTAAAATATTGTAATATTGGAGAAGAGCAAAAGTTTTTTACACCCAGCCGCGCAGCTTGCATGCTTCGGCAACCCTAGCAACACCAACTACCATTGCTCCTAATCGAGGGTGTACCTTTTTGTCTCTTACAGCTTCATCTACACGATGATATGCTCTGGTAAGTTTTTCATCAACAATTTTGTGTATAGTGCTTTCATCCCAGAAAAACGAATATCTATCTTGAACCATTTCAAGGTAGGATACAGTAACACCGCCCGCACTTGCTAAAATATCCGGAATTACATGAATGCCTCGTTTGCTTAAAATAATGTCAGCTTCTGGTGTGGTAGGACCATTTGCTAATTCACAAACTATTTTCGCTTTAATATTTTCTGCGTTTCCTTCATGTATTGCATTTTCGAGAGCTGCAGGATAAAGTATATCCGCATTCAATTCTAGTAATGCTTCATGCGGAATTTTTTGTGCACCAGGAAAATTTGCAATAGTGCCATTTTTTAATTTGTGCTGAACTAGCTCAACAGTATCAAAACCATTTGGGTTAAAAATCGCACCGCGCGAATCGCTTACGGCAATTAACTTACCTCCGCCTAAAATTTCTTGGTGAAGTAAGGCGGCTCTTTGTCCGGCATTACCAAATCCTTGAATAGCAAATTTACCTGTTGGATCAATACCAAGTTTTTTGCAAGCTTCTCTAACGGTAATTACACCTCCTCTTCCAGTTGCATCTCTTCTGCCCTCAGTACCTCCTATTTGAGTTGGTTTGTCTGTAAAAGCACCGGGATGATGCTGATTGAGGATAGTTTCGTATTCATCCATCATCCAAGCCATTGTTTGAGGATTTGTATAAACATCTGGTGCAGGTACATCTTTATCTACACCAATTGAGTAAGCTATTGCACGAACATATTCTCTTGATAAATTTTCCAGTTCACGTTCGGACATTTTTTTAGGGTCGCAGCATACCCCGCCTTTAGCTCCGCCAAGCGGCAAATCTACAACGGCGGTTTTCCAAGTCATCCAGCAAGCTAATGCTCTAATAGTATCCACAGTTTCATCAGGATGAAATCTAACACCACCTTTAGCTGGTCCGCGTGCATAGTTATACTGAATTCTATAACCCTGAAATATCTCAGTTTTACCTGAATCCATTTTTACATGTAAAGTGAAATTAAATTCCTTTTGAGGTGAACTTAATAACTTTATTGTTGCTTCATCTAAATTCAAAAGCTTTGAAGCGTCAATAATTTGTTGCTGTGCAACCTTGAATGAATTGTACGATTGCATCTTTAATCCTCAAACTTTGATTTATCTTCTTTAGGTTTTACTTCGGGATCAATTTTTGCCGGCGGGTCTAATATTATTCTGTACCAACAGTTTTTACATGTTAGAGCTCTGTCTACACTTAATAAAACTTGCTGCCAAGGGCTTAGTTTGTGGCCGCAATGTGGGCATGAATCAAAAACTGCTGATTGCTTTTGTTCTTGAGCCATTTTAATTATAATAAAATTGTTTACAATAATTTAACGAAATAATATCTCACATTCATTTTTGCTAATTTATTTTAAGCTTCTCCAGGTTTAAATATTACACCTTTAGTTTGATGGCCGTTCATTTTTATTTGAATAGGTTTATCGAACCTTAATAGTTTTGTATAAATTTTAGATTCAATTGGTTGTTGATTTAGAAGCCACTCCCAATCTAAAAATCCTTGCTGCTTATGCTCATTTACAGAAAAATAACCCACCATAAAGGATGTAATATTTTGAAAGAAATGAGATCCTTGCGAAGGTTCTACCGACATTTCTTTGAAGCCAGTTTCAATAATTGCTTTTGCGCCTGAGATTTGTTCCCAATTAACAGGAATTCCTAACCAAGGGTCTAATGATCCCCAGCGGCCGACACCAACTAATAAGTAAGGCCTATTATCATTTACAAGTAAGCTGTTGAATACACTAACTTCTTTGGCAACGTCTCTGCTTTTAGATCGATCAAAGAGATGATAATCCACAATAACAACATCATAAATGCCTGAGATAATTCCATTACCAAGCACTTGATTACTATGACATAGTAATTTATTTCTATCTATATTTTCTACATTCAGTTCTTCTGATTCACGGCTTACAACCAGCGGGCGCATCTGAAGTAAGCCAAAATCTTTTGATATACCTTGTTGAACTGACATTGTTACAGCAAATTCAATTTCTACAGGGGTTCCCATTCCCCAAGTTCCCATATCTAAAAGTAAATCAACTATTTCTGCTAATGGAAATAGTTTGCCTCGCAGCACTGGACCAAATGTTACAACCCTTGCTCCTGGTCTTGATAATCCATCAGTAATTCTGTCGTTGTCCGCAGAATAAACTGAGCCAACGTAATGCAGTGTTCCATCCTTTTCAGCAACATCCAACCCATAAGCTTTTTGAAGCATATCATGGGTTACATATCCAAAATCAGATGTGCCAGTAAGATCCAATGCAAAAAAATCATGTTGTGAATTATTCAAAGCTTCTTTAGCTGAATAAAAGTGGATTAGATCAGTTGGGTATTTTGGGCAAAATCTTACAGTGTTACCTCCATCAACTACAGTTTTTCCTAAACCCAAAGCGGCCGATACAACTCCATCAACAGGTTTTTGCGGCGGCAGAGGATAAAAATTATATGATCGTGCAACACCTGATATATCCGGGTAAAATCTTCCGTCGTGAGTATTTCCAATCATTTTTTGAATTATAACTGCCATCTTCTCTTCCTCCAAGCGGTAGGAGGTAATTTTAATGTAATCTTTAGCACCTTGATAAAATGTAGATGCATAAACCCTTTTTATAGTATTGAGCAGATCATTTAATCTTATTAAAGGATTTGCCTGATTATTTGGCAGCATATAAGTTTCATAAACCCCGGCAAAAGGATGGTACTGTGAGTCTTCCAGTAAACTTGAAGACCTAACAGCAAGCGGTTCGTGAATTAATTCTAAAAAAGCGGCAAGTTCACCAAGAATATCACCAGGAAATTTTTCAGCTTCTAAAAATTTCTTAGTTATTTCTTCATCGTTATTACAATTAAGTGCAAATTTTCTAAGGTTGTTTTCATCAATAAACTGATCGAAGATATCTGTACCAAGTACTACAGCCGGTGGAACAAATACCTTAACTCCTGGGAATTGATTACGAACGTTATAATTATTTATGAGAGTATTTACAAAACCTAATCCACGTGCCTTTCCACCGAGTGAACCCCCGCCAATACGTGCAAAACTGCTTTTTGGATCAAAAGTTTCTTTGGAAAAATCTGTAATAATTCCTCTCTGTCTCATATGCCGATAATTGCGGAGAGAGAAAATCAAATCTTTTCTTAAATCTTCCACTGATGCATAATCAGAAACCTTTCTTGGTCTTAATCGCTGTGCAAGCCAAAATTCAGTACGCGCTTTAAGCCAATTTGAAAAGTGATTCCGCGATGCATGATAAACTATACTTTCTTCAGGAACGATTTTTAATTGTTCTTCCAAACTTCGTAAATCATTTGCACGACCTACTTCTAGTCCGTTGCTTGTTCTAAAAATAAAATCCCCAAAACTAAAATATTGATTCATGAACTGACGAAGTTCAAGAAGCAAGGAAGGTGAATCTTTTAGGATAAATGAAGCATTTACATGCTGAGCAAGTTCTTCGTTGTTTGCATTGTTAGATAACAAAAGCACCGGCACATCGGAGTGTTCATTCTTAACTTCTTCCGCAAAGCCAATGCCTGCTTGGGGGTCTTGAACACCGTTGCGTGGAAAATCTATATCAGAAATTACTCCGAGTAAAAACTCTTTATACTTTTCATAGTAGTACCAAGCTTCTTCAAAAGTTGAGCAAAGAAGTATTTTAGGGCGGGCTCGCATTCTTAAAAACTTGTGGGTAAGATTTATTCCTTCGGAAATTAATCTTTGGGATTGCTTCAATATCTCGGTGTAAATTATTGGGAGGAAGGAAGAATAATATCGAACATTATCTTCAATTACGATTATGCTTTGAACTCCAACCATTCTTGTGTCATGGTCAACATTCAACCGATCTTCTAAAAATTTTATAATTGCTATGATGATTCTGAAATCACCTTGCCAAACAAAAATTTTATCGAAGACGGAAGTATCATAATTAAGCACTAAACTGTTTAGCTCTTTATTATCGTGTGCTAATAGAACAACTGGAATGTTTAACCCAGATTCCTTTACAAGCTTTGCAAATTGAAGAGCATGCATGTCTTCAATGTGAAGAGTAGTAATTATTAAATCAAATCTTTTTTCATCTTTAGCAAGATTGATAGCATCGGCTCCGCTTGAAACACGGGTTAATTCAGGAGAGTGACTAAGGTTTAATTCCTGGTATTCATTTCTAATTAGCTCATACAATCTTCCGTCTTCTTCAAACAGATAAAGATCGTAAAGACTAGAAACAAGAAGAACATCGCGAATGCGGAGCCGCATTAGGTTTTGAAAACCTTGAAATCGGTTTCCGTAGCCATGTTCTACTAGCAGATCATCAAAGCTGGATCTTATTTCTTCAAAGCGGGTGGTTGTTGTTTCGTTTTTCATGCAGGTAAATTGAATTATTGCTATACCAATTTAATCATTTTAGCTTTTGAAAATTAGGAAAATATCCAGATAGCTATTTTTAGGTTTGGCAAAAACATTTTAGAATTAATAATTTCATAATTAAAGTATGCTAATAAATAATTTGGCTTTTCATTTTTTTCTATTTTGTCGTAAAAAATAAACTATTTTCAGGGCGAGATGGTCAGGGATCAAGGGAGCTTTCAGTTTTTAATTACTAAAAACATTATATCACAATTATTACTAGTATCTGCAGGGGGAACAATCCTGCCACTTTTATCTGGAATATTTACTTTAGCAAAAGCTAAATTACCATGTGAAAAATTTTACAATATATTTACCTCTAGCTTCTCGCTTCTTGCGTTTAACGTTTCATCTCCCCGCGACTACTCCTCCGGTTTTACATAACACAACTAAACTTACATTGACTTAATTGACAACAAGGAACCATTAACATGAAACCGAAATAAATTATGATCTTACTCTTTCTCATACTCTTACTCTTCGTACACTGCGATTTGACCGAGCCGCCCGTAAACGGAAGCTTGTTACTAACCGTTGAGGATGTCTCTTGCACTGAAGCTTGGTTAACATTGAAAACAACCGAACTCCCATTCCCAACTTCGGTTACCCTTACTCAAAACAACCAAGCACGAATGACGATAAACTTGAACACCGCCGATACCTTGCTTTATATTGACTCACTCTTGCCCAACCAAAGCTATAAGTTTACAGCGACAGCAACTAAAAACAACCAACAACTAACCACAAACGAAGTGCTTGCTACCACGCTCGACACCACGTCCCACAACTTTACTTGGCAAACATTTACTTTTGGACAGCACAGCAGCAGTGTGCTTTACGATGTTGCCATAATAAATGAAAATAACATTTGGGCAGTTGGTGAGATTTATATGAATGACTCGCTTGGGCAACCAGACCCCATAGCTTACAACGCAGTACATTGGGATGGTAGTGAGTGGAAAGTAAAGAAGATTGACGTTCACTTTCGTGGCAGTTTAATAACACCACCGCTTGAAGGAGTGTTTGCATTCTCAAGCACTGATATCTGGTTTGTTGGAAGTTTACCGATACACGGCGATGGAACTAACTGGGTGATGTATGATTTAAGAACAACTGTTGATCCCAATCTATCATTGTCGAAAGCCTGGGGTACGAGTTCCAGCAATATATACTTTGTTGGAAGAAATGGCAGCATTGCCCATTACCAAAATGGAATATGGAAAAAGATAGAGAGCGGGACGACATCGATAATAAATGATATATGGGGAATAGTAACCGAAAATAATGAAGCAATTGCTTATTGCCCTGTTTCATCTTTCTGGATACCTGGTGATAAGAAATTACTAAGTATAAAAGGAAATTCTGTTGATTCTATTCCATGGACTTTTAATAGACTTCTTTACTCCGTTTGGACACCAAGTGAACGTGTTATTTACATATGCGGTGGAGGAATATTCGAAAGAAGAAATAACCAGTGGAAAGAAATAAATATTACTTCCGTTGCAGTAAATAGAGTTCGGGGTAATTATCTGAATGACATCTTTGTCGCTGGGGATTTTGGATTTGTAGCGCACTTTAACGGCCTAACCTGGAAAATCGAGGAATATGATTTCAATTCGGGTTTTGGTGGCCTTTCAGTAATGGAAAACTTAACAGCTGTCGTAGGACAAAGA
>JACAFC010000207.1 GCA_013388515.1 Ignavibacteriaceae bacterium
ACTTAATTCTGCTTTAGAACAGATTGAAAAGGCGGGAAATGGTGTTCTGGTGTATATGAGGCAAGAAGGCAGAGGGATAGGGCTTGCAAATAAAATATTAGCTTATAAGCTGCAAGATGAAGGAAAGGATACTGTAGAAGCAAATGAAGCACTTGGTTTTAAACCGGATCTTAGAGATTACGGGATTGGCGCACAAATTCTTTTAGATCTTGGAGTTCGTAAAATTCGTCTGCTGACAAATAATCCTAAAAAAGTTATTGGGCTAAAAGGGTACGGATTAGAAATAATTGAACGCGTTCCAATTGAAATGCCAGCCAATGAAAACAATGAACGATATCTCAAAACTAAAAGAGATAAACTCGGTCACATTATTTTGCAATGATATGCAAGACAAATTCTCATGCTAGGCTATTCCTAATCTGAAAGCTCTAGTTACAGCAGCTCCAAAATATTTGTATTAAAGACAACTTCTGATTTCGAACCCTTTTCTAAACCATTTGGGGTTTGCACTTCCATTGAGTAGGACATTTCAATTTTACTTTGGGTTTTGGATTTTTGTATACACCCTTTAGTAAGATTAAAATATACTTTGCCCTCAGCATTTGTTAATGGTTTATTGAATATATAAGTCACACCTCGATCAACAAATTTATTGTTTCCAGAAATTACAGTTTCCAATCCCGCATTTATATTCACAATCTTGTCATCATTAAATAATTCCAGACCATTAATTTTGTACTTGTTAGTATTGTTTACTTGGAAGATCATCAATTTTGAGGGTTCCTGAACATTCGTCCAAGTGGAATCTTTTGAAAGCATTTTATTGGTGAATTGACGGAAAACCTGAACAACTATCGGTTTGAGTGCTCGATCAATCATGTCTTTTTTCAGAAATTCTTTTTCAGCAGTACTGATTGAATCTGCAACGCCTTTCAACTTAACAAATTCATTGATTATTCTATCAGCTTTGTAAATTTCTACGAGTTCACCAAACTTATTAAACCTAACATTAAAAGGATTATTTCTAACAACAACATATTCCGAATACCGTTGTTTGTCCAATGAATCCTTCGATGTATTTGATTCGTAGTAGAATTTTTCGCCATTGGCATCAGCTTCCAGTTTTACGGATTTAATGTTGAAGGTTACTTCGTAGATACTATCAACATCAATATCCAGCACTTTAAAGTTGATAAGATAGGTAAGAGTTTGTTTTACTTTATGATAAAGAGTTGTGTCGTTTGCTTTTATAGTTTGAGTGTTTTCAGCAATGTTGGTTAACCTATAGCTGTACTCTTTATCTTTCTCAAGATTGTAAAAAAGATTAAATATTTCATTTTGATCTTCAAGCACAACAGTTTTGATTTCGGATGTATCTGCTAAATACATGCTTTTTTCATCAAGTGGTTTTTCATCTTCTTTGTTGCAACCAATAAAAAGCAAAACCAGCGCTAAAAAAAATAATAATTGTTTCATCCAATTTTTCCTTTAATAAAGTAAATATTTTTCTCTTATTTTTTTAAAGTTATTTAAATCATATTGATAGAAGTTGATAATCTCTTTTGCAGATAATCCTTGCAAAATTTGCTTCCTAATGATAGTATCTCCGCTAAGTCTATCGAAGGCTGATTCTCTGAATTTTAAGTTATTTGGATACAGTTGATTTAGTACTGAGATTAAAATAATTCCAAATTTAACTGATTCAAGTTCATTGCGGTTAGTTACTTTAATCTCCACTCCGAAACATTTTTCATCTTTATATTTTGGATTGCTTGCTATACCAGGAATTGATTTGGGAGTAAACATTGCTGCAGAGAACTCAACTCCCTTAATTTTATACTTGTTTAATTCATTTATCAATTCTTTAGAATTAATATATGGTGCGCCAATGGTTAAAAAAGGTTTAGCAGTCCCTCTGCCTTCAGACACATTTATGCCCTCAACAAGGCAAGTTCCTGGATAAACTATAGCCGTTTCAAGTGAAGAAATATTTGGTGAAGGATTTGTCCACCCAGAAAAAAAATAATCATAGAATAATTCCCGTTGCCAATTTTTCATTTTGATCACAGTTAAATTTACCTTCACATGATCACCAATCATTTTTTCACCAACGAAGTATTCAGCTAATTCGCCTATTGTCATTCCGTGAACAATTGGTAAAGGTGCTATTCCAACAAAAGAAGATAAATCTGGATGTCTGATTGGTCCATCTACATATACTCCAGTAATAGGATTGGGTCTATCCAGAACTAAAATTGGAATATTATTTTCTGCAGCCGCTTGAAGAACGTAAAACAACGTTGAAATATAGGTATAGAATCTTGCGCCAACATCTTGAATGTCAAAGATCAAAATATCAATACCTTTAAGCATTTCTTGAGTTGGTTTTCTAACTTTGCCATAAAGTGAGTGAATAGGGATTCCTGTCTTTTCATCAACCTGGTTAGGAATCAAATCCCCTGCCGAATTATCTCCACGGATTCCATGTTCAGGTCCAAAAAGGGCGGAAATATGGATTCCATTTAGTTTGAAGAGAGAATCAACTAAATGTTTTCCACTTGATAATACTGCCGTATGATTAGTAACGATTCCGATTCTTTTATTTTTGATTAGTTCCAAATATTCATCAATAAAAACATCTGCACCGAATTTGAAATTAGTAATCGGTTTTTGCTGGCATTGAGCAGAAATTGCCAGCTGCAGGACGATGAATAAAGTCAAATAGTTTTTCATTTGATGAATATTGTATTAAATCCACCTTCAAGCTTTAAGTTATTGTAAAGTGAAAATGGATTGGATAATGTACGGCTAAACAAGCTCTTGAGTTGAAAAAAAATGAGCTATTTCAATTGCAGCATTTTCATCTGAATCAGAACCATGCACCGCATTTTCAGCTTTATCTTTTGCATATAATTTTCTTACAGTACCTTCTTCAGCTTGAGCTGGGTCGGTTGCACCAATTAATTTTCTAAATTCAGCTACTGCATTTTCTTTTTCTAATGCAATCGGAACACATGGACCCGAAGTCATATATTCCACTAAATCATTATAGAAGGGACGGTCTTTATGCACCAAGTAAAATAATTTAGCTGATTCCGGTGTCATCTTTATCATTTTCATGCCTTTTATTTTGAATCCAGCAGCTAAAATCATTTTTACGATATCACCTATGTAATTCTTTTTTACAGAATCCGGTTTAAGTATAGCTAATGTTTTATTTCCCAAATTATCCTCGATTTTTAGTTAATAATTTTCTAGAGTTATTTCCTTTTTTTGGTGAAAGAAGCATATGCTTTAACAGCTTTGCTTCTTCCAGCGTTCTTTTTTGCATTCTTAACAGTTTTTGTTTTATTTTTTTTTGCCGCTTTCTGAGCTTTTAATTTCTCAAGTGCTTTAAGCATAGTATTCCCGATTTCAGCTGGGCTTTCAACAACAAAAATACCAGCTTTCTTCATCGCAGCCATTTTCTCTGCAGCAGTTCCTTTTCCTCCGGCTATTATAGCACCTGCATGTCCCATTCTTCTTCCGGGAGGAGCGGTTCTACCAGCAATAAATCCAACAACCGGCTTTTTAACATTTTTTTTAATAAAATCAGCAGCTTGCTCTTCAGCAGTTCCACCGATTTCACCAATCATTACAATACCTTCTGTTGCTGGGTCGTCATTAAATAATTTAATAATATCTGTGAAGTTGGAGCCAATAATAGGATCTCCTCCGATACCAACACAAGTTGATTGCCCTAAACCTACATCCGTTAATTGTTTTACAGCTTCATAAGTTAATGTCCCGCTTCTGGAAACAACGCCAATTTTTCCTTGTTTATGGATGAAGCCCGGCATAATACCTATTTTTGCTAAACCAGGTGAAATAACACCAGGGCAATTTGGACCAATCAATCTTATGTCTTTATTTTTTATTGAATTAAATATACGAGTCATGTCTCTTGCAGGTATTCCTTCAGTTATGCATACAATTACCTTTATACCTGCGCTAGCTGCTTCAAGAATTGCATCTGCGGCGAATGCAGGAGGAACAAAAATAACGGAGGTGTTAGCAAGCTTTTCCTTAACCGCTTCTGCCACTGTATTGTAAATAGGAATTTTATTATTGAAAAGAGTACCTCCCTTACCCGGGGTTACACCGGCAACTACTTTCGTTCCATATTCCAGCATCTGTTGAGTGTGAAATGAACCCTCATCTCCGGTTATACCTTGAACCACTAATTTTGTGGTTTTATCTATTAAAATACTCATAACAATTCCTTATACTTAATTAAATATGGTTGATAAAAATAAGTAAATTCTTGGGAAGTATAAATTATTTATGGGCTATTATTTTATATCCAATTAAATGCAACACTTCGGTTTGGCCCATCTTGAAAGGTTCTTGTTCGGTAAAGTTGAACCCATTTTTTTTATACCACTCTAATGCTTTCACATTGTCATTCATTACACCAAGCCAGACTTTAGTATAACCAAGTTTTGCTGCAATTTCTTCAGCTTTTTGAAGCAACCGTTTTCCCATACCAAATCCTTGATAACTTGGTAACACATAAAGTGAAGAAATGTAAAATCTTGAAGTCAATTGATCATCAAATAGTTTCATCCAACCGATGGGCTTTGAAGAAAATTCTGCAAGAATTCCGATAACAGCTGGATTATCAAATAATTCATTTAACTTTGATTCACTATAATAATTTTCTAGATGAAGTAGGAGGTCATTTTCCGGGATGAAGTTGTAAGTATCCTTCCAAGTAATTTCCAAAATATTTCTGACTGATGGGAAATCAGCTTTTACCCAATTGCGCAGATTAATTTCAAGTTGATGATTCATTCAAAATAAAATTTGCCATTTGAAATAACTTTTTCTCTTCAAATTGATTAGATATTATCTGCAATCCAATTGGCAGATTGTTTGAGTCTTTTCCAATTGGTATACTTATGCTGGGAATGCCTGCTAAGTTTATTGAAGTGGTATAG
>JACAFC010000166.1 GCA_013388515.1 Ignavibacteriaceae bacterium
ATTATACCCCAAACAATGCATTCATGGTTTTAGTGGGTGATTTTGAAACTGATAAAATAATTGAGACGGTTAAAAAGTATTATGGAAATATTCCCAAAGGTCCAGAGGTAAATGATATTTGGGCAGTTCAAGAACCTCAGACTGTTCGGAAAAGTTTTACTTTGCACCATGGGGATATTACTCAAGCGCAAATAAGATTGGCATTTGTGGTTCCGCCATATTCTCACCAGGATGCAGCAGCACTTAAAGTTGCCGGACAAATATTATGCGAAAGAAGCCGCGATGCGAGGTTGCATAAACGGATGGTTGAAAAAGATCAAATAGTTACTTCCGTTTCCGGTGGATTTGGAATGACAAAAGATCCCACAATTTTACAAATAAGTGCAACACTTAAACCGGACAGCAGCGTTGACAAAGTTGAAAAAATAATTTGGGAAGAAATTAAAAAACTTCAAACCGAACCAGTCAGCGATCACGAATTCCAGAAAACAAAAAATAGATACAAGTATAACCAGCTTACCAATTATATCAAGAATGCTGATATAGGATCACGGATTAGCAGGTATGAAGCTTATTTTAATTGGGATTTTCAAAAAGAATTTGATGAAAGAGTTTTGTCTGTTACCAAAGACGAAATTATGAATGTGATGAAAAAATATTTCACTGAAGAAAAAGTTACAATTGCTTATGCTTACCCGAAAGAAGGTGCTGAAAAATCCAAGAACTTAGGAAATGAAAGCGAAACGCCAAGCATGGATTCTGATAATCTTAATTATTCAGATGAGAACTACTTTTATTTCATGCCGCCAAACGAAGCAATAGAGATTACAGCAAATTTCCAGAAGGAGCAGTATGATGACATAATCCAGCCAAAAGCAATCGCTCCGATGATTAAAACTACAAAACTCAAAAATGGAATAATACTTCATACAATAGAAAATCATCTAGTGCCTACAATTACAATTGTGGGTGCTATTGAAACAGGATTTATACCTGAAAACCTGGAAGGTGAGCTGCCAGGAATAGCTAATTATTTATCAGATGTTATGAATCGCGGCACAGAAAGTTTGACGTATGATCAACTATCAGAAAGAATGGCGTTTGTTCCATTTTCTTATTCTGTAAGCGGCAGTTATAAAGGATTTTTCTTTCAAGGAAACTCATTAATTGATGATGTTGATGAGATGATGAAAACAGGATATGATATGGTGATTAATCCGCCTTTAAGAAATGAAGACATTGAGAAAATTCGACCAAGGCACATCATTGCCGCTAAAACGCGATTTAAAAGAACAGGAATAAAAGCATTTTATGAAATGTTTAATACAATTTTTGAAGGACATCCTTTAACTAAGTATAACAGTACAGAGGAATCGATTAAAAAAATTTCGCGTGATGATCTCATTAATCTGCACAGAAAATATTTTCAACCGGATAAAACAGTTTTTTTAATGATCGGAGATATGAGTCATGATAATATGAAAGAACTTGCCGAAAAATATTTTGGTGATTGGAAGGGGAACGGTTCTTCTTTTGATATCCCTCTTACGCCGCCAGTTAAGGAACTGGACAAGAAAATAATAAAAGTATTTCCGGAAAAAGATTATACAGAATGCACAATTAATATTGGATTTGCTCCAACCAACAATGTACAATCGGATGAAGCTGAGGCGCTTGCAGTAATGAATTATATCCTTGCCTCAAGCGCTCTAACTTCAAGGATGGGAATTGAACTTAGAGATAAACAAGGTTTGATATATGGAATAAAAAGTGAACTTTGGTCAACGAGTGATAAAATTGGTTACTGGAAATTCAACACAAAAACTGCACCCGAAAATACAGAGAAAGTATTAAAAGGAATTTTCTCCGAAATTAAAAAACTATTTGATTTGGGAGTTACAGATGAAGAGTTAAATGCTGCAAAGCAAAGACAGCTTGGACTTTTGCCATTTAGGGTTGAAACTCCTGATGATGTCGCTCAAATTGTATTTGATTCTATAAGAGAAAAAGAGCCATTTGATTATTTTGATAAAAAAGCTGAAAGAATTAGATCGGTTACAAAAGATGATGTAATTCGAGTTGCGAAAAAATATCTTACACTGGATAGATACGTAATTTCCGTTGATGGACCAATAGAAGCTGATTCACTGGAAAAATTATCGAAAGAATTATAATTAGTTTATATAGTAAATTCATTATCAATAAGGAGATGTGCTATGAATCTTCTATTTACAAAGGTTCTGCAAATAATTGCAGCCTGTTCGATTTCAGTTTTAGTTATGGCTCAAACACCGGATTTCAATTGGAATAAATCTGTAGGAGGAATTCTCCGGGATCAAGGAGATGCAGTTGCAGTAGATCCTGCTGGTAACATCTATGTAACCGGTGAATATTTTTCCAGCTCAATCGATTTTGGTAATGGAGTAACTCTAAATATTGGCTCAGTAGGTTCAGGTAATTGCGATTTTTTCCTAACAAAATATGATAAAGATGGTAATGCGGCATGGGCGGTTAGAGGCGGTGGTACACTTACAGATAGGGGTTATGGAATTGTTGTAGATCATGAAAATAATCTTTTAGTTACAGGACATTATTTTGGCACAGCAACCTTCGATACGGTAACTCGTACAAGTTCAGGAAATCTCGATATGTTCGTTGCAAAGTATGATACTCTTGGAAAGCTTCAATGGTTCAGCGAGGGTAAAAGTGTTTCGCAAGTTTCTTCCAGAGCTATTACCACCGATAATGCGGGCAATGCTTATGTTGTGGGTTATTACGGTTCTACCACAGCACCAACTGTTAACTTCGGACCATTATCGCTAACTTCATCTGGGCAGCGTGAAATATTCATCGTAAAATATAATCCATCAGGTGAACCAATGTGGTGTACATCAGCAGGTGGTCCTAAATCCGGTGAAGAGGCCAATGATGTTGAAGTTGATGAAGAAGGAAATGTTTATGTCACAGGTACATTTGTCGATACAGCTTCATTCAGCGGTGTAACTATGAACGGGAAAGGCAGTAACGAAATTTTTATTGCGAAATATAACCCTCTTGGTCAATTGATTTGGGTAAGAAGTGCCGGTGGAGCAAAAGCAGATGAAGGAAATGGAATAGCTTTGGATGGCTTAGGCAATGTTTACATATGCGGCAAGATAGACAGTTCTGCAACCTTTGAATCATTGCAGCTTGTTACCGCAGGTGGATCTGATCCCTTTATTGCAAAGTACGATACAGCTGGTAATTTTCTTTGGGTTATTTGCGAAGGTGGTACCGGTACCGATAATTGCTACGATATTGCCGTTGATGAACTAGGAGATGTTATTGCAGGTGGAGCTTTCAGTGAAACAGCTACTATTGGTGGTAATATATTAACAAGCACTGGAAACGAAGATTTATTTTTGATGAAAGTCGATGCACTGCAGAACTTAGTGTGGATTAAACAAGCCGGCGGTCCAGATTTAGATAGGTTTGGGGGTTTGGCTTTAGATGCTGGTGAAAATATTATTACTACTGGTTATTACTCTACCTGGATAAAGTTAGGAAGCGATTCATTGGTTTCAAATGGTGTGCAGGAAATTTTTGTTTCCAAAGTTGGTAATAATCCTATACCGGTTGAGCTAACTTCTTTTTCAGCAGAGAACTTAAATAATAAAATTGTTCTAAATTGGACTACAGCCTCTGAAACAAATAATGCTGGTTTTGAAGTTGAGAGGAGTATAAATGGCAAAGATTTTTCAAAACTGGTATTCATACCCGGCAATGGTACAACAACAGAAAAGCATAATTACTCTTTTATCGATGAGAACATCTCAGCTGTTTTGTATTTCTATAGACTTAAACAAATTGATTTGAATGGTACTATCTCATTCTCAAATATTGTTGAGGTTGATGCAAGTTTACCAATTGAGTTTTCACTTAATCAAAATTATCCTAATCCATTTAATCCAGCTACGTCAATTAGCTTTAATCTTCCTTTTGATGCACAAGTACAATTAGCAGTATACAATGCTGTTGGAGAACATATTTCCGATTTAGTAAATTCAAATTATGCAGCTGGCAGATATAAGATACAATTTGATGCCTCAAATTTTGCAAGTGGTATGTATTTATACAGACTTAGTGCAGCTAAAAACAACGGTTCAGTTTTTTCAGATACAAAAAAAATGATCATTATTAAATGAATTTAAGTAAGTAATTGAACAACATTTTGGAGTGAATTTCTAAAATTTATCTCTCAGATATTAACTAATTCTCAGAAGGTAATAAATGAAAAACAAAATTCGGGTTTCTTTCCAGTTAATAATTTTGGCGCTTATCGGATATGTAGCTGTTCGTCCTCTTTTTGATGCAAACTACCTTGCAGATTTCGAATCATATTGCCCATTTGGCGGGCTAGCATCTCTGGGGTCTAAACTTAACCAGGGTACAATGTCTTGTAATATGAGTGAGGTGCAGGTAGTACTCGGAATAGGTTTGTTGGTTGGTGTAATAGTAGTCGGTAAATTATTTTGCAGTTACGTTTGCCCAATAGGATCAATTACAGAGTGGCTTGGTAAAATTGGTGAGAAGTTAAAAATCCGGTTTGAAATCCCGAATAAAATCGATCGCCCGCTGCGTGCTTTAAAGTACTTAATTTTGTTTGCTGCCCTTTATTTTACAATGACAAGCAGCGAGCTATTCTGTAAGGAATTCGATCCATATTTCGCTTCAGTGAATCTTTTTAGTAACTCAGATTTAGTCCTTTACTTAGCAATACCAGCTTTTGTAATAACTATTCTGGGAGCAATATTTTTTAGACTTTTCTGGTGCAAATATCTCTGTCCGCTAGGTGCATTAAGTAACATATTTCTAAATGTTATTGCTGCCGGTGGAGTGATAATTCTGTTCATAATATTAAATGCTCTTGGCGCAGAAATAAGTTACGTGTATCTTGTTGCAGCTCTTGTATTAGTTGGACTAGTAACTGAATTGGGATTTATGCGCAGTTTCCTAATGCCTGCACCAAAAATTGTTAGAAATGAGACGACATGTACAGATTGCGGGTTTTGTGATCAGAAATGTCCGCAAGGAATCCAAATCTCGGCGTACGCAAAAGTAAATCATGTTGATTGCAACTTATGTACAGATTGTGTTTATCATTGTCCAGTGAAAAATTCTCTATCAATTTCTGAAAAAAAGACATTTAAGTATTTATCACCAGTTGCTGTTGTAGTATTCATTATAATAAGTCTAGGAGCCGCTTCTGATTTTGAATTTACAACAATATCTGAGAAATGGGATGATTTTGATAAAGTTGAAAACATGGCTGTGTATGAACAAACTGGAATTAAGAATGTGAAATGTTACGGAAGTGCAATGTCGTTAAAGAATAATTTAGTTAACGTTGCTGGGATTCATGGTATTGATGCTTATGCAAAATCTCATACTGTAAAAATATACTATGATCCAAAAGAGATTTCTGAAAAGAAGGTTAAGGCAGCAATATTTACACCTATTAAAATGGAAATCAAAAAAATAAAAGATGATAAACTAGATTCCTTAGCAGTATGGGAAGCCGGAGTTTACGGATTATTTGATCTAATTGATTTTAACAATTTATTTTATACTTTAAGGGAAAATAAAGGTGTTTATGGTTTCGAAACTCACTTTGGCGAACCGGTAATTACAAATGTGTTCTATGATCCATCTGTAACAAATGCTGATAAAATAAAAAAACAAATTGAAATGGATGAGATAACAGTAAAGAAACCAAAGGCCACAGAAAAAATTGATTTGAACTTTAAAGTTGATGGAAATGGAACAAACAAAGGATATATTAACATTGATGATTATAAGCAGAAAATATTTAGAACGTATGATAGGAAATTCAATGACTATAAAAAGTACGATTTAGAAAAACTTTCTGTGTTTGTATTTCCTATGCCGGAAGCTGGTATCCCGTCTTTAAGAAGATATTTTGGTTCACTTACAAGCCATCTCTCAGCGGATAATGGAATTGTTCGATTGTCAACTCGTTACATAGATGAACCTAAAGCATTTTTGTACTTTGATCCTGCTCAGACGAATATTGAGAAGATAAAAGAAGCTTTAACAAAAAAAACTCTTACTGTTTTTACAAGTGAAACACAGACTAAAGATTTGGAGAATCCATTCAATATAAAACCTGAAGGAAAGGTAATAAAAGCATCGGATGCAAAAATTGATGATGAAATTGAACTCTAATTAACTTAAATAACACTAATTAAATTAAGAGGTGCTAAATGAAAAAAGCTACTATTCTTTTCTTTTTTGTACTCTTCGGCATCCAGTTATTTTCACAAAATTTTGATTGGGTTTGGCAAAATCCAAAACCTCAAGGAAATACTCTCAGAACAGTTACCGAAATAACTCCGGGTTATTGGCTTTCACTTGGTGCAGCCGGTGTGATTATGGGTTCTACTGATAATGGTGATACTTGGTATGTGGGAATTGCTGACTCACTTGGTCGCGAATTCAGAGGGCTTTACTTGGTTAATGCTCTGGTTGGATACATTTGTGGTGAAGAAGGTTTACTTATGAAAACCACAGATGGTGGGCAATCTGCTCAATATCTTAATCCCGGAACTGTAGAGAATCTTATGGATGTAGCATTTGTTGATGCAGACACTGGATATGTTGTTGGAGCAGTTGGAACAATTCTAAAAACAACAGACGGCGGAGCAACATGGAATTCTATCACATCATCAATAACCAATACAATTAATACTGTTTCCGTAGTATCTGCAGATATGGTTGTCATTGGTTCAGCTTCAACCAGCAAGGCACTCAAATCAACAGATTACGGCGCTTCTTGGGTAGACATTACCCCTGCTGGGTTAACACAAAGTATTTGGGATATTTTCTTTTTGAATTCTTCTACAGGTTGGTTAGCTGCACAAAACAGCGGCAAAGTTTACCGTACTACTGATGGCGGAACTTCATGGGCTGAATCAACAACTAATTCTTTAGTTGTACCAAACTTCGTAAAATTCAAAGATGCAAATGTTGGCTTTGTTACCAACAATAATAACGGTAATGTTTTTAAATCTACTGATGGTGGTGCAACATGGACAGCGTATTCAGCAAGTCCTGAACCTCAATATGCGGTTGGTATTGGTTCGAGTGCAATAATTTCAGTTGGCCGCAGCGGGTCAATACATAAAACTATAGATGAAGGACTAACATACAATCAGATTACAGAAGCTATTACATTCACACAAATACGAAGTTTGAAGTTTATTGATAACCTAACCGGTATTGGTACTGCTGGTTCAACAACAACTGCAGATTCTCTCGGGTTTTTGATTAAAACTACCGATGGCGGGCAAACTTGGAATGATGTTGGTTATAATTTCAAAAATATAGTTTACTCTCTCTCAACGCCTACTCCTTTAGTTTGGTATGTAGGCAGAGGAAGAAATGCAATCTTTAAAACTACAGATGGAGGATTAACATTTAATCAGCAGACTCAGCCGTTAACCGGTACTTCAAACTTTAATGATATTGGCTTTGCTGATGAAAATAACGGATATGCATTTAGTGCTGGAGGAGGTATCATTAAAACTCATGATGGCACTAATTGGGTAACAGCTAATACTCCATTCGGAACAACTACTGTTTATTCTGGACAAGTATTCAACGCTGGTAAGGTAATTGCTGTCGGTGGTTCTGCTAAAGCATACATGACCTTAGACAGTGGTGCAACCTGGATTCCACTCACAACCAATATTCCCGGCAATTATTTTGTCGTCCGCTTCTTGAATGACACAATTGGAGTTATTGCAGGTTACAATTCACCAAGCCCAGTAGCAAGTAAAACTACTGATGGCGGATTAACTTGGACAGCCTTAACTCTGCCTGTTGAATTTGAAGGGAACAGTATTTGGGGAGTTGGTTTTAAGGATGAAAATAAATTCTGGCTAAGCGGAATAAATGGTGCATTATACTATACGCTGGATGGCGGGACTACATGGAATACTACCGATGTTGTTACAGCCAATACACTTTACAGTATAGCAATCGTTGATAACGATCTGTGGATCTCTGGCAGTAATGGAACAATATTAAAAGGTTTCTCTGATCCGGAAGTTCCCGTTGAATTGATTTCATTTGATGCAACTGTTTCTGCTAATAAGGTTACATTAGTTTGGAAAACGGCTACGGAACAAAATAATAAAGGTTTTGAAGTCGAGCGAAAATTGAATGGGGAAAACTGGACAAGCATTGGATTTGTACACGGTAAAGGTACAACATCCGAAACTTCAGTTTACAGTTTTTCAGATAACTTAACCAGAAGTTCTAAAGCTTGGTACAGATTAAAACAACAAGACTTTAACGGCTCTTACGAATATTCAAAAATTGTTGAAGTTAATTTAAGTCTGCCGACTAAATTTGATTTAGCTCAGAACTATCCGAATCCATTCAATCCGACTACTTCAATAAAATATAGTTTAGCTGCTAAAAGCATGGTTGAATTGAAGATTTATAATATTCTTGGAAAAGAAATCGTTAAGCTGGTTAATGATGTTCAGGATGCTGGTAACTACGAAGTTAAATTCAATGCGCAGAATCTCTCCAGCGGTGTTTATTTCTATGAATTGAATGCCGGAAGTTTTAGTGCAAAGAAGAAGATGATGTTGATTAAGTAAATATTATTTAAGGCGGGATGAAATTATTTCTCCCGCCTTATTTTTGTTCCCAAAAATTGTCCCATGAAAATATCGCTTTTAGTTTTTTTTATATTTATTAGTCATTTCTCCTATTCTCAACAAAACATTGGAATGCTAAGCGGAATTGTTACAAATGAAAAAAATGAACCGCTGCCATTTGCAAATGTTAGGCTAAAGGAAACCAATAATGGCGCAGCAACAGATGCTAAAGGCAAATTCAAAATCATTTCTCGTCCCGGTGTTTTTTCTATTGAAGTTTCATTTATCGGGTATGAAACTTTAACTGAAAAAATTGAAGTATTTGAGAACAGAACACTCGAGAGAAATTATAAATTAAAAAGCACTTCATTTGAAATAGGAACAATAGAGGTTGTTGCAAAATCAGAATTTCTTCCAATCACTCCTGAAACCAAAACTATAGTTACCTCTGGAGAAATTGAACATATCCAAGCATCAAGCTTAAACGATGTCCTTAAACTTACTCCTGGTGTTGAAACAACAAACCCAACATTAAACTTGGTTGAAAAAGCCAGTATTAGAAGCGGTGATGCTTTGGGTTCCCAAATCATTTTAGATGGAATTCCAATTTCTAATAACGCAAATTTGCAGGTTGGAATAGGTGTTTCAACTGCTAACAGCGGCTTCGATCTTCGTTCAATTCCAGCTGAAAATATTAAAGAGGTTGAAGTAATCCGCGGAATTCCTTCTGCACAATATGGAGATTTAACTGACGGATTGTTGATTGTAAGAACTAAATCAGTAGCTGAATCACCCAAGGCCAAGATAAAGTATAATCCACAGCTTTATGAATTTAATTTAAGTTCAGGAGTTCCTATTGGTGATTGGATACTTAATGGAAATTTGAACGTTGCTTCATCGGAAAGAAGTGTACGTTTACGCGGAGACGGTTATACACGAATTGCGGCTCAAGTTAATCTTGAAAAAGATGAGGATGAATTTAATTGGAAAAACATGTTTTACTTTACTCGTGCATTTGATGAATACAAAGAACAGCCTGGTTATGCTCTAAGAGAGGCATGGTATAACAGAGATGTAAATCTAAAGTACTCAGCTGATTATTCAAGATATTTTGATTCCTTCAATAAACTTTCTGCAAAACTTTCAGTTTCTTATACAAGACAGAACTCTTATGAGCAAAGTTTAATTTCACGGGACAATATTGTTATATCGGATAGAATTACTGAAGGTACCCAGGAGGGAAGAATAGTTTTTGGTTCATATCTTGGTAAGAAAAACATTCGCGGAGATGTTTGGAATATTTATTCCGATATTAATTACAATTACAAGTTCTTTACTGAGGACTTTTTACACGGATTGACAGCCGGAATATCTTACAGAAATGATTTTAACAAAGGTGAAGGAATAATTTTCGATCCGTTATATCCACCTTCTGCATCAGTTACTATGCCTCGTTTAAGAACTTACAACGATATTCCTCAATATCCAATTCTAAGTATTTATGCTGAGGATAAAATAACAGGAACTTTTATTAAGCCTTTTACGCTTCAGGTGGGATTTAGATATGAAACTTACAGACCAGAGGGAATAAATTTTAAAGGATTGTTTGGTAAAGCTGATTTTATCGAATCAAAGAATGGAAGTTTTCTGAATCCAAGAGTTGCTTTTTCATTAAACCTCACTGATGATACTCAGATTAGGTTAGGTTATGGAGTAACATCCAAGTCACCTCCGCTTGGGATGATTTTTGCGCAAGACAGATACTATGATATTATCGACACTGTTTCGGTAGTTAATCCGCAATATCCTGACAGCAATTTTTCACTTGTATCCACTTTTATTCGGCAGCAGGCAAACCCAAACTTAAAGGGCTATAAACAATCAAAGTATGAATTTAGTATTGATCAACAATTTGGTTTTGGAGGATTAACTATCACTGGTTATGCCAATCTTACTAAAGATATGTTCCAAGGATTTGGTGAACCGACTGTTTACTTCAAACAAGCATTCCCAAATTGGCCGGATGTATCTGGTTCATTCATAACTAGGAAATATCTTGATTCTTACTCAAGGTATTCAAACACCGGATGGCAAAACGTAACTGGTATCGAAGCTTCAATTACTACAAGAAGAATTCCAGTGATTAACTCCGTTTTTAAACTGGATGCTGTTTATACATATTCTGAGAGCGGCACTAAAGATGGATATTATTTTTCATCGTCAAGATTTGTCCCTTCTCTTAATGCTGAAGTGATGCCAATGTACAATTCCTACGAAAACTATTATAAAGATTTGCTCATCAACTACCGTTTCGAAATTCAAGCTAAAGCGCTTGGGCTTTGGTTAACTCTTCATATTCAACAAAAACTTATTGAAATTGATGGCCGCAGAGGATATGATGATACTTTGGCAATTGGATACTATACTGCTGATAATGCTCTGATCATTATTCCGGAAAATGAAAGAGCAAATGATGAATACACTTCATTAAAACGGACTATACAAGACTTTGAACTTCTGGAAGAAGATAAGCCGAACAAATGGTTGTTTAATGTGAAAGTTAGCAAATCCTTGTGGAAAGGTGCATCAATATCATTTTATGTTAATAATTTTTTTAACAATCAGCCTCTTTACAAACGGCAAAGAAGTTCGGATGCTTCACCAATTTATGATAGAAGAAATCCAGATATTTTTTACGGAATTGATTTTAGCTCAACTTTAGATTTTTACTAGAGAACCAAGATGAAAAAAATATTTGCTTTATTATTTGGATTATTACCGCTTGGCTGCAGTGAATTCCTCAGTGTAGATTCCAAGCCGGAAACTCTTGAAAGGGAAGTTACGTTTACAATTGCATTGGTTGATAACTCCGGTTATATGCAAAAGCTTTTCGGAAATAATTTTGTTAGAAATGCAGAGGTTACACTTAAATCGAATTTACTTGGCAAAGAATATTCCGCCATTTCTGATTCAAGTGGAACGGTTAAAATAAGTGGAATTATTTCGGACAAATATTTTATCACAGCAGTGAGAAAAATGTCACCTGCAGAAATGCTGATCATTAGCGGTTCCGCTATTTCAGATGTTAGATTATTAAATAAAAATATTAGAATTGTCGAGTTAAATGCTTCTTCTAATCACACAATAACTGTTGATATGGAAGCAGCTGTTGGAGGCTCACCTTTAATTATAAGTGAGATTTATGCATGTGGACCAGAAGGTTCCGGGTTGTACTATCATGACAAGTACGTTGAAGTTTTCAACAATTCAGACTCATTATTGTATTTGGATGGTATATTAATCGCAATTCAGTACAGCAGTGCAGTCTATGGTTTAAATTACCGTGAAGATCCTGAATATATTCACTCAAAAAGTATTTGGATGTTTCCAGGAAGCGGAAACGAATATCCAATCCAGCCAGGTGAATTCGTGTTGTGCTCAGAAGATGCAATTGATCATCGTATAAATGCGCCAAACAGTGTTGACCAGTCAAATGCGAATTTTGAATTTTACAAAGATGATGCTCCAGATATTGATAATCCAGCCATTCCAAATATGATTCGAATTTATCAAGAAGCTGGAAATGATTGGTTGATTGGTGGTGAAAAAGGTGCAATAGTACTTGCAAAATTTTCTGCTGATTCGTTAATCCCATATGATGATCAGTTCCTAATTCCATATCGATCAGTTTTAGATGGGGTGGAATATTCTGATGATCCTACCCAGCTTGACAAGAAAATTCTTAATCAAGGAATTGATGCAAGCTCAACGGGAGGAATACAATTTTACACTGGTAAATCTATGGAGAGAATTACTCTATCTAACGAAGGAAGGAAGACATTAAAAGATGAAAACAATTCATCGGTTGATTTTATGATTATAAGTCCGCCTTCTCCAGGCAGATATCATCAATAATTTTAGAATGAAAAATCTAATAATCATAGTGTGTGTCTTTCTTGGAACTGCAATCCAGGCCCAAGTATTAAAAGAATTTCGTACTGGGTTTAGAACAATTTTTATAAATCCTGTTGATGTTAATTCGTATTATTTTGGTTTTAATCCAGCACTATTAACAGTCAATCCTGAAGATGAATTGTTAAGTTTATCTACCGATTTTAGTTTAAGCGATGGCGAATTCAAACGATTTGTTGATCCCAAATCAAATCATTTTTACCAATTAAGAGCTTCAGGAAGAAAAGCAATTGACACCTCTCAAAATTTTAAAGGAAGCTTTTCACTTCACCGTTCTGAGCGAAATGATTGGACTTGGATTTTTACCAGAGATTATCAGACAAGTAATCCATTTTTAATTGGCGACAGCACAACTGGAAATTCAAGATTAAATGGAATACAGATGACGGCTGAGTACTCTAATAAAATAATTGAAAACTTAAGTATAGGCATTGCACTTGACTATTCGGTGGATGAAATGCTGAAAGAAATATCGCCGCGCCCAACTTCTGAACATCGAGATATTCAAGCGAGATTAGGTCTAAATTTTTCTGCTTTTAGTGAATTGAATTTAGGAATAGTTGCTGATATTTATGATAAGAATGAGGAATTATCATATCGTGAAGATGAAGGATCGATTACTCAGGAAACGATTATTCTAAAGTTTAAAGGTTACGATTTTCCGAATGTTTTACGAAAAAAAACTGAAACTCGATATTCCTACACAAATGGGTATGCCGGAGGACTAAATTTCTCATATAATCTTGCAAGAAGCATTCTCGCAGCCGGCTATATTTTTTCAGGATTTGATAAAACAATTATTAAAGACGATGCAATTGATCCAAGTGCTGAGGGCTTGTGGATGAATAATAATCTTACAGCAGGACTGCAATTATTTGCTGATGTTGAAGAACAAATTAAGTTTGGATTGATTTACAACGGTCGCATTGATGACGGCTGGGCAAAGTATTCTCCTTACAATGTTTTATATTATGAAAGAGAGGGAAGTGAGCATTCAGCAGCTTGCGGCATGCAATACTCCTTCAATAATAAAATTTCAGCTGGATTAGAATTAGGTGCGAGTTTTAACTCACACAATGAACATGATTATTATTCAACCGTGGAGAATTACATTAACTCAAACTTATATTTTGGAAGAGCAGGTTTAGGCATTACCTGGAGTGATGAGTTTTACTCAATTATTTCATATGCATTTCACAACAGGACCATTCCCGAATTTTCATTTATTTCAAAAGATCAATCAGATTATTTTAACTACTATAGAAAAGAAGATATTTTATACCTTTTAACAGAATCTTCTGGACATGAATTGTCCTTCTCAGCCAAGATAACACCAAAATTTTGGGGAAGTTTTTACATATACTTTAATTGGATGTCTAATACACCCAAAAACGCATCTTATTTTACTGGAAGGATTAGAAACGAATTTAAATCTAGCATTGAATACAGGGTTAAAATTTATTAATAATTTTAAACAAAGGATTAAATGAAGAAGATTTTATTTACACTCGTTATTTCACTAATATCATTTCATTCGTTTGGGCAAAATCTTAAAATTCTTAGTTCACCGGATTTCAAGGAAACCATCAGAGATATCAAATTTATAGATATTTCTACCGGTTGGATTTGCCTTAATAAAGGTATGATTTATAAAACTACAGATGGTGGTTTAAATTGGTTTGAGCAAAATACTGGTACAACTAAAGATCTTGTGAAAATTTCATTTGTGAATCCAAATATTGGATGGAGTGTAACAGTTGATGGATTTATTTATAAAACAACAAACGGCGGTGAATCATGGACAGAGTTAAATTATTCCTATGCTGTTCCGGGAATGGTTTTTAGTATTTGCGATCTTCTGAAATTTATTGATGAGAATATTGGTTTTATCATCGCTGGTAAATTGAAACAAATCTATTTGTTAAAGACAACTGATGGAGGCAGCTCATGGGTAAAAAAAGATTCGCTTGTTTCATCCACTGCCCGTCGATGGTATGATATTGATTTTTTGGGCAGTCACGGAATTATGGTTGGCGATAAAAAGGATATTCAAAAATATACTACTGATTTGGGTGAAACCTGGACTTTATCCACGGCAATAAACGACAATTTTTTTCGTGATCTTAAGTATGTAAAACATCTTTCAGCTACGGAAATAATTGCGATGGGAGAGGGAAATGAATTTTCGGGTGTTCCTGTTCCTATATACAAATCTTTTGATGGGGGAATCAATTGGGTAAAGAAGAATCAATCTTTACTAAGTGTATATGATAGAGTAAAAACTGCTTACTTCAAAGATAATCTTAACGGTATTGGTATGGGGAGTGATGGATTTAGCAAAGCATTTGTGGTTAAAACTACAGATGGAGGCGAAACATGGTCTTTTCAAGTTCTCGATTATGCTTTCAGTTTTCAATCTATGACCGGTCTTGGCGATTTTCTTTTTGCAGTTGGCACTTCAAGTCATCTAATTTATTCTTCAGATTTTGGCAGCAGCTGGCAAATGCTGAACAAGAAAGCATATTCATCCATTGCATCAATTAATTTTGTAAATAATAAAGGATATGCTGTTACAAGAAATGGCGATGTTTACTTCAATAATGATGGCACAGGAAAAAATTGGGAATACCTCTCACAAGCCGGAAAAAATTTAACTGGTGCGATGTGTTTCTTACCTAATGGGAAAGGATTCATCTTAAAAGAAAATCATCATATTGTTAAAACTACAGATAACGGACAAACTTGGGTAACAGTTCTTGAGCCCGTTAATCCATCATCCCGAAATCTTGTTGGTGGAATTGATTTCGGAGATCTCAACAACGGTTTTGCTTGGTTCAGCCAAAACGATTATGGAGATTATTATGTTTATAGAACAAGTGATGGCGGTGAAACTTGGATTCAAACTCAGCAATTTGCAGGTCCTGGTTATATTTCTGGTAATTTGATTTCCTTTGATGCCAACACTGCAGTCGTTCTAGCTCCAGATATGTGGACTCAAAGGACAACTGATGGAGGCATAACTTGGAATTCAGCAGTGTTGAACAATTTTACGCCGTATTTTGCAACAAAAGATTTTGAAGATGTTGTAAAGATTGATGAGAATAGAGCAGTTGCTATTGGAGAAAAGTTTATTTGCATTACCACTGATAAAGGAGCAAACTGGAATTATATTGATCATGGTTTAAATAATATTGATTCTGGATTTTACAAAATTGCCTTTTCTTCAGATACACTTGGATATGTTATGCAATATGACGGCACTATTCTTAAAACAACTGATTTCGGGTTGACCTGGAGCTGGGATACAACTTACTTTGGCCAATATTACTTTTTTGCTTCGGCTATTAATCAGTATGGTAAGCTGATGCTTGGTACTTCAACTGGTTATATCCTCGGTGAGGAAACACTTACTAATATAAATGAAGAACATTTCAATCCAACAGATTTTTATTTGAATCAGAATTATCCTAATCCATTTAATCCAAGCACAA
>JACAFC010000208.1 GCA_013388515.1 Ignavibacteriaceae bacterium
ATCAAGATCAGCCCAGTCAACCATAGAAGATAAATGTGATGCTGCAGAAATAGCGCACGAAGTTTCTGTCATGCAGCCGATCATAACCTTCATTCCTAAAGCACGTGCAAGTAAAATCATTTTATGTGCTTCCCTCATGCCGGTACATTTCATCAATTTAATATTTATGCCATGGAATACTCCATGCGCCTTTTTTACATCCTCTAATCTTTGTACAGATTCATCACCAATTATTGGAAGCGGGCTTCGCTCGGTTACCCAAGCAGTGTCATCAACTTGATTTTTGGGCATAGGTTGTTCAACAAAAAGTACATTTCTTTCTGATAGCCAATTTATCATTTCCAAAGCAAAATTCTTATCCTTCCAACCTTGATTCACATCTACAGTAAGCGGCTTATCCGATACCGACCTAATTGTATCTATCATTTCTTTATCATTCTCTCTGCCCAATTTAACTTTTAGGATTTTAAACTCATCGGCTTCTTTAACTTTTTTACGGACAATATCGGGGGTATCAATTCCAATAGTGAAAGAAGTGTAAGGTGTTTTATCCTTATCAAATCCCCAAATGTTGTACCATGGCTGTCCTAAAAGTTTGCCAACTAAATCATGCAGCGCAATATCAATAGAAGTTTTTGCAGCTGTGTTACCTGATGCTATTTTATCAACTTCAACGAGAATAGTCTCCAAATCGAAGGGATTTTTGAATTTACTCAAATCCACCTTGGAAAGAAATTCAGTAACCGTTTGATGCGATTCGCCAAGGTACGGCGGTAAAGAAGCTTCGCCATACCCAACAATACCATCATATTCTATTTTAGTTAGAACTACAGGAGTTGTTGTTCTTGAACTAGTAGCTATAGTGAATACATGTTTTAAATTCAGAGTAAAAGGTTTGAATGATAATTTAAGTTCTTTATTCATTTTTAATCCACTAATTTTATTTATTATTGAATGAGCAGGATAGCTGGCTGTAACAGCAGAACCCATTACCATTCCTGTAGCTTTAATGAATTCTCTTCTTTTAAGTTTCATTTTAATTATTGCTTAGCTCTTTAATACTTTTTACTCCATTAGTACCAATCGAAGATAAAATTCTCTTTGCTCTAATAAAAGTTTTCAGCCTATCTTCTGCGAAATAACTTTTTGATTTATCAAGGCTGTTAAGTCTAACTCTTCCTGATGAATGTAAAAAATCTAAATTTCCAATGTAAATTGCAACATGAGTTATTCGCTCATTCATTGAAACAGGATCTTTATAGCCAAAAAACAAAAGGTCGCCAGGCAACAGGTTTTCGAAGCCATTTTCAGTATCAACTGGTTCACCAACATGAACTTGCTGTGAGGCATCTCTTGGCAGCAGAATTCCATTTAATTGAAAGACCAATTTTGTAAATCCGCTGCAATCCAAACCTTTGATTGAGGTACCTCCCCATAGATAAGGAATTCCCATCATTTTTTGGGCGGCACGATAAATGTTAGCGAAATCTGCTGATCGATTATGCAACCACGACTGATAGTTTTCGGAGCATTGAGAATTTATGTAACCAATTCGTCCATCAGGAAACTCCACTTCAGTAAACCCATCCACCTCAGATTTTCGTAAAAGTAAATTTCCAATTACGATGTCTGAAAGCGTTGCCGATAAAAGACTGGGTTTTGTATAAACAAATTCAAACGGAACTGTAATGATGACTTTTTCATTATAAATCCAGTTTTGAAATTGTTCTTTATTCATAACGCACACACCATCATCATCTAACCAACCAATATAATCATCCTCGCCTTGAACTAGATACCATTCACCTTCAGATTTTAATATTCTTAACTGAGTTCCTAACATTACTTGAGTTGCAAGTTCTGCTGAATGTGAAGGTTTGGTTCTTACATTTGCTACAGAAAGATTAACAATGCCATAAACTCTATCACCCAATTCTTTTGATGGAAGCAGATGGATTTGATCTATAATTTGAGTTTGTAAAAAGGAATTTAACAGCTTCTTTTTAGCTTCCGGAATGTTTGTTTCACCCGAAAACGTGATTATACTGTTTTCAATTGAATAATCAACTTTAAAGATAGCCGTACGCTTATCAGGAGCGTACTCTTCACTTAAATTCTTAAGTATTTTGGAAACGGTTTCAGGATCAACTTGTGCTGATGTTGTCTTTACCATGATTATTATAAAATATATGAAGATTAATGACTTCATTGTACAAGAATTTAAGTTATTTATGAAATTGGCTAAGTTATAATGTACTTAAACTATACTAAAAACTTAGTTTCTTTTTATCGGCAGCACATTTATACTTCAGAGTCGCCATTTTCAGTCATACCGTTTTTAGGTTTCGGTTTATAAACATCATTGTTCTCAGCAGCCGCTAATTTGATGTTACCGGTTTGTAAATTCTTATATAAAAGATCGTTTTCAATTAAATAATAGAATTGTTTTCTAAATTCATCCAATGAAATACCGCATGTAGCAGCATATTTTGCTAGTTCATGGGGATCTTCAAAATCAGCTTGATTTAATCGCAGCATATACCTTCGTGCAATATAAAAAGTTTCTGAAGAAGGGTCTACCATTCTAACTCGTGTTTTCTTAGTGTTAGGGTCAATAATTTCATTGAAAAATAAAGGAACGAAATAACCATTTTGAATTGATACCATTGCGGCATTTCCGCCGCTTAAGATAAACTGCGCTGCTGCAAATCCCAAATCGCGAGTGTATTCCATGTCATAAGGAATTGGATCCGCACAACGTAATTCATAGCCAATGTTCTTTGCCACAATTGTTGACTTAATACCAAATTTCTGCAGTCGTTCTTGAACTTTATATTTAAGGATTTCACCAAAATTAATTTCAGCTATTCTTATATTGTCATGTGCATCTCTTTCAACATTAACTAAGTGCTCTAACTCCTTGGGGTCCAAGTGTTCAACTAAACCTTCAGCTAAGATTGCAACTCCATCGTTTCGCCCATAACTCAAACGCTTAATTATTGCACCTACCAGAATATCTACTATGTGATTTAAACTGATAATTTTTGAAGGAAATTCCTCTGGAATTAATGTAAGGGTTGCACCTGTAGCTTTTCCAATACCTAAGGCAAGATGTCCGGCCTTTCTTCCCATTGTAACAACAAAATACCAGCGTGAGGTTGTTTGCGCATCAACCATAAGATTTTTAACTAATTCAACTCCAATATGTCTTGCAGTTTGAAATCCAAAAGTTGGTATACCGTGAGGCAGATCGAGATCGTTATCAATAGTTTTGGGAACATGAACAACATGTATTCTTCCAGAAGCCATTTCTTCTACTTTAAGAGCACTGTATGCTGTGTCATCTCCGCCTATTGTAATAAGTTTATCAACATTAAGTCTTAACAATGAAGTTACGGTATTTTCCAAATGTCTTTTGTCTTTTGTAGGATTATTTCTCGCAATACCAATATATGATCCACCTCTGAAGTGGATTCGGCTTACATTTTGTATAGTTAATTCTCTTATATGAGAAATATCGCCTTCCATTATCCATTTAAATCCATCTCGAATTCCCAATACTTCAATTC
>JACAFC010000146.1 GCA_013388515.1 Ignavibacteriaceae bacterium
ACGGACTCTAAGTGATAAATCAACAATATTTTCAGGAAATATTACTTCTAATGGTAAATCTTCGGCCGTTCCTATTTTATTTATGTTCATAAAAAGTGCTTTTTTAGGATCAAGCCCAAGGTTTTTAAAATAAAATTTTTGAATATAGTAATAGAAGCTATTATGCTGAGCGACATCAATTGGATAAAATTCATCGATTTGCACAAAACGCAGCTTATCCATTTTGGGTTTGGAAGAATTATTTATTCCAACGGTTTTAAGTTCGTCGTGAATTTCCTTTTTATCCCAATTCTTTAATATATGATAAACCCATTTAATAAAATGTTCAGGAGTTTTACCAGTTGGCAGAGAGATAACACCTTCAGGATTCTGTTGAACCCATTCAATAAATCTAAGTGCCGTTAACTTTCCTAATTCTGGAAAATTATCAACTTGAATGATTCCAATTTTTTCGGTTGGGGGATAAATTAGTTTTCTGTTTGATTTTTCGAGATAGTATTTCTCAACTGCCGATGTGGTTATCATAGTCTGATCCTACTGAAAGATGTTAAGAGGTGTTAACAATATTTAACGTCAAAATTTATACTCTCAAATATAAGAAATTGCTGCAACTTGGATGTTATTTATGCCTATTACTTATCGAAGCAGCAGCATTTTTTTGCTTTCTGTATATGACCCCGCAGTAATTTTATAAATGTAAATTCCACTTGCTAAATCTGAAGCATCAACTTCAATTTCATAATTTCCAGCAGATGTTTGTTCATCTACTAAAGTTCTAATTTCATTTCCCAGAACATCAAATAATTTAATGCTGACATTGACATCATTCGCTACTGAATATCGAATACTCGTATTGGGATTAAATGGATTAGGATAGTTCTGACAAAGTTCAAATTTTGTTGGAGTTAACTTTGGTTTATTGGCTTCTATAAAACTTTCAGACCCGATATATAATTTGAAATTAGTCATTTTATTTAACGATTTTATTTCGATTTCTGCATCCTCAGAAATTTTCAATTCATTGTTCAAGTATTTATCAACCAAATAAATTTGCTTGTCTCTAAAGTTAGAAACACCCTGTACTTTCAAAGTCAAATTTCTTCCACTTGTATTTTTAATTTCCAAGTCATATTCCTGTCCATCTCCTATTTCTGTTCGACTATCTCTCATTAAAAATTTATGGTTTGTTGAAAGTTTTTCGTTGTGAATTACGATTCTTGCTTCTTCAAAATCACCTGGCGGGGCAAAATAATCCAGTACATCAAAATCGCTTGAAGATGTTTTATCAAATGAAATTGAGACCTCTGATTTTACGTGTTCGTCTTGATCCAAAGTCAGCTTTAGTTCTTTATCACTTGAGACTTTTAGATAAACATCTTCAGCAGTTTTGGCAAGTATGCCGCTTGGATCATACGGAATTTTTAAACTGCTTAGGCTATTAGTGTTATTAAAGTAATAACCTTTGTATGGGATGAACGTGTTTGGGTTAGTCCAAGAACCATTCCAATCATAAATAACTGCGTTGCCAGCTAATCCATTTACAGACTGAACCGTAGTCCACGACGTGCTCCTTTCAAACGGATTTGAAATAATGTTCCAGCCTGGATTTAATGGAATAGAATAAGTATTGTCAAGATCTAATGAAACAGAGTTTACCACTGTGTTAATACTAACACTATTTTTGCTTAGCAGCCAAAAACCATTTCCTGGTTGAAAATTAAAAGCAGTTGATCCGGCACTGTATTCCACTAAATAATTTGTAGAAGCTCCATTATCATAAAAAGCGTTCCAGTCTGTTTTTTGAGTTCCAGGTACTGACAAAGGATGATTAATATCTCCTGGAAGTGATACCATTCGGTAACTGCTTGAGTGAGTAATATCACTAAAACTAAAAGTTTTGCTTACAGTTACTAATAAAGGATATGCCTGATAAGTATAAAGTTGGAATAAATCTAAACCGATAAAATTTGCATTTGTGTTAGCATCCTGCAGATAATATCTTACCGCAAATCTGATTGTGCTTGTAGTATTAAAAATAACATAAAATCCTTGCCACCCAAGCTTACTCACTAAAAATCTTCCAAGAGAAACAAAATCACTGGGTGAAGTTCCCCCAGTAACTGAAATCAAAATATGAATAGAATCATCAAAAGTAGATCCACTTGGTGAACGAGCAAAAAAAGAAAGACTGTCGCCAGCTATTACATTTATGGCTGGTGAAATTAACCATTGATCCACAACATCGTTTAAATTTGCTCCATTATAATTGGAACCTACGTAACCCGAATCGGGACCTTCAAGACTTGTGAACACACTTGGTTTTCCCTGAAACCACGGAGGGTCAAATCCACCCCCATCCTGATCTAGAATTACCCAGCCTCTTGCCTGTAATCCCGCGGCCGAATTATCTCCATTCATTCGATCTTCAAATTTCAGAATCTGGGAATAAACATTTAGAGAGAATATTATAATAAGTATTAGCAGCTGCTTTATCATTTTAAAACCTTTTCATTTAATTTTTTTCAATCAGGAGAACCAGAAATTTGAGCTCATACTTTGGAGAAAAAAATCTTTGCTTCCACATTTCAGCACGTTTATTCACTTCATCATTCTTTTTTAATAAAAATAAATTGTCCGCCTTCATCATTTGTATCTCTTATAACTTGAAGCATAGGAGTTTGTTCTGAATTATTAGTGACTGCAATTCTAAACTCGTTGAAAAGTTGATTTGCGTCAAAATACTTTTTATCGTTTTCTTCCAATGCCTTAAGTAAATAATATGTAAAAATTGAATGATCATTATATCCGGCATCACTTACTTCCTCAACACCTCCTGAGGTTAAAGCTAACCTAGATTGTTTGCGATAAACCTCGCGATAATACTTTTCCATGTTATTAGGATCAAACTTAATACTTTCAGTTTTTGACCCTCTGAAAATATCACCTGCAAAACATGCATCTGTAATTAATAGAGTATGTTTTGCAGGAATACCGCCAACAAATGTTTTAACATCATTATTAGATATATAATCAGCTACGGAATTAGATTGAGCATCGACTGGTACCCAGTATCCTTTATTCAATCCTTTATTAAATTGACCGTGTCCAGCATAAAATATAAGAACATTATCGTCCTTAGTCGTGTTGTCTGCAAGCCACTCAAACTTATGAATAATATTTCTTCTTGTTGCCTGTTCATCTAAAAGCATAAAAACTTCATCGAAATTATATTTGGTTTGGAGTATGTTTGCTAATCCCTCTGCATCATTAACTGCATTTTTAAGAGGCGTCCAATAACCGCTGTACGAATTAATACCAATGACCAAAGCGAAATATCTGCCTGCAGAGATTACCTCCTCCAGTTTTCGTGTTATAAAAAATGTATCAACGCTGGCGTTGAACTTATTGTCCACGGCTTTCACAATAATAGGATTGTCCCCTATCTGAAGATTCAGATTTGTAGAGAAATCACCTTTTGTTGTAAGCTTAGCTTTTTGATTATTTACAATTACTTCTAATACTCCATTGGGATCAGTTGCTTTTCCTTTAATTGTAACTAATTCAGATTTCCGGATAATTTTTATCCCCCTTTGAACTTGAGGATCAGTAATTACAATTGATGGTCCTTCTTGATCTAAATTTGCCAGAACTCGAAATATTACTTCAGAGGAAACATCTTTTTGATTAGTTGCTCTCACAACAATCAGATTTTCCCCGCTTGTTAACTGAACGTTGGAAAAGAATAAATTATCTTTCAACAAAGTAGCATCATTATTATTAACAGTTATTTCTTTTACACCTCTGGCGTTAAAAACTTTTCCCCGAACGGTTATGCTGCTTTCTTTATGCTTAACCTCATTAGATTTGGGAATACTGGGATCCAAAATTGTAATCTTAGGTGCTGGTATTATCTCTTCTTTTTCTTTTTTAGGTTGAATTTCCTCTTTCTTTATTTCTTCTTTTTTCGGCTGCTCTTTCTTAGGAATAAGCCTCCCGGGTTTGGTAGAACCGCTCAATTGAGCAAAAATTGGTTGATAAAAAATCAAACAAGACAGGAGAATAATAATTTTCTTCATCTTAATAATTCCTCATAATTTTTATGGTCTAACAGGAGGAGTAGGAAATCCGCCGGTAGCTGGTGCATTTGAGGATGTATTGTCTTTTTTGCCAAGAAGCAAAATTGCTGCTGTACCGCCTGCAACGGCTGCTCCTCCAGCAAATACATACCATGGAATTCCTCCACTCGATATTTCACTTGCGGTTACATCAAAATAGTAATCTTCACCTTCCAGCATAGATTCTTCTTCCGAACTTAATTCCCAGACAATTTTACATTTTTTACCAGAGAACTTTCCTTCACCAATATCACCGGATAATTTTTCGGGAACTATTGCAAACTCTGAGTCACTCGTCCGCTTTAGCACAATACTAACATCATACTCTTTAGAATTATCTCCAGAGAATTCATAAAAAATAAAAATTTTACCATCCGAATAATCAAAGCTTGCTTGAATTTTTTGTTGAGCAAAATTTGCCTGGTCCGCAAAAATCAAAACAAAAAATAACAGAATAGTAACAGGGAATTTTGGCATAACTAATACTCCAATTTTCTAAATCTATTTACATGTGACTAATTTCGATTAGAACAGGGACAACAGTTTTTCCTTTACTTCGTGCATTAAAACTTATTACATCTGAAGATTTGAAATCGATATTCTTGATATTTATCATTTTTTCACCTAAAACTTTTTTAATACGCTGCCACATCGATCCTTTTGTTTTTTCAATCTTTTTCATGATTTCCTGAACATCAAGCATTTCCTTTGAATACAGAAAACAGTAGTATGAAAGTCCGGGAGTATCATCCAACATATTCAGGCTTTCTTCATCGGGTATTGCTACATTATTTTGCCTGTAAGGTAAATAAGCAACCATTCTATCATCAAAAGGGAAAATACGATAGGTTTTAAAGGTTAAATCAGAACTAAAAGCATAAACGTAGGCAGGTTCATTATTAGAAATTCGTAATTCAAATAATGTTCCTGAATAATAAGGATTTTCCATCGTGAAGTATTCACCATTGAACTTTGCTTTCATAGGAAACCCATTGCTCTCACGGAATTGTAAAGTTCCGGAAAGATCAGGGATATTAGGATCAGGCATGGATTTATCAATCATCTCAAAGGCATACTTACAGAAATACTCAAAGTCAGTGTATCTTACCCAAGCAAAACCATTTTTGCCCCAAAATGTGCCCCAGCTGTTGATAAGTTCAAAAGCCCCGCCAAAACGGTTATCATCGTAACCTACAACCGTAATTCCATGCCCTCTTCCCCAATTTTTGTATTCGTCTTCTTTAGGAACCCAAAATTCACCGGCATAACTAAATGAAGGCGGACAGTCTATCGCAATCACAACAGGATGCCCCTCGGCTATACTTTTTTTAACATACTTTGTTTTTTCATCTGTTCTTGCAGATGCTACTTCTCTGTATTCAATTATTCTATAGTTTACAGCTTTCACTTTATCCAAAGCAGTTACTTCCCGGTCGCAGTCATAACCAAAATCATTAAGTTTGGCAGCACCTTGATTGCGTACAACATCAAGTGCATCGATGAGAGATGTTCCACCATCGCAGCCTTTTGTCATTCTGATTTGGTTATACACAAATGAAGGTGAAAATGTATTATTATCAACTTCTTTCCCAGTCCAATCATTTCTAATTGCTTCGAGTATAGTTCTACCTGCATATGCCGTGGACCACCCAGCACATGTACCAAACGGACCTTGATTACCCGGAGTTGGCGCGTTCTTTTTTAGTGAAGCTGATTCAGGAAGATTACTGTAATCTCCACGCATTAGCGGGGCAGCTGTAGGGCTGTTTGCATACAGGCTGTCGTCTAATAATAATCCCAGACCAAATTCTTGTGGGTAGAGATTAATAAGAGCTGCAAAGGTCAAAATGATAATTGTAAACTTCATTTAATTCTCTTCAATCTGTATCTTCATCTTTTAAGAGTTCTGAAACAAGCGTGTACAATTTTTGCTTAATAAGAAATTTTGCAAACACCTTTTTTAATTCTTCAGATTCAGGAATAAGTAAAATTGCAGATTTGTATTGATCCAATGCATCGTTGTTAAGATTATTATTCTCGTAGTATTTGCCAAGTGCAAATTGATTAAGCGGCGTTCTATTTGAAGTCAACTCATTATTTAATAATTCTACGCTATCACTTATTGCATTCTTTTCTTGTTCAGTTAATAGTGAAAATGAATTGGTATCAGATACTACTTCTGGATTATCTGCATCGAATACATACCAATAGTAAAGTTTGCCTTTATTTAATTTTAACTTTTCAGAATCAAAAGAATAAACAGTGTCCTCAGTTATATCCATAAAGATGGCAGCTTTATCAGAATTAATTATGCTTAATACATATTTACTGCTGTACGGATATGTATACCACTTTATTAATATTTCAGTTTCCGAAAATGCTGTAAATGCTGGAATGCCGCTCTCGATATGATTTGGTTTTACCCTAACAACTGCAGCAAATGTTTTCATTTCTTTCTTTTCGGATTTATTTGTCATCATTTCTTGAACAATAAAATCCGTAAACTTCTTTCCTAAAGAAGTCTGCGAGTTATTAAGTCTGCTCTCTATTTCCCGAACTCTACTGGTTCCTTCATCCAAAACTTCAATTGTTTTTCCGTGTGAAGACATTAGGACTAGATAGCCATTTTTTTCTAACAGAAGCTCATCTTCCATTTTTAATACTTCCCCAGTTCTCAAAGTTTTCCAGGTACTACTTGAGCTGTTTTTATAACTTACTTTGCCTGAGATGGTTAAAACTTTAAAAGAATTTTGCTGTGCCAATAACATCCATATCAATGGGCTGATTATCAAAGCAATTAATATTTTCGATAAAAGCTTGTTCATCTAAGGTAAAATTGTTTACTTCAACAGAAATTTCTCATAAAATAAAACTTCTGAATACAAATAATAATCACGGTTAGTTTTTTTCCTAAAACCATGACCTTCATCTTTTGCTAAAAGATACCACACGTCTCCGCCGCTGCTTCTTACAGCATCTACAATTTGCCTTGCTTCAGTGTGTGGTACCCGAGGATCATTCAAGCCCTGCACTACAAACAATGGTTTGGTTATCTTGCTAGCATTAGTTGTTGGAGAAATTTTATTTAGATATTCCCTCATCTGCGGATCTCGCTCATCGCCGTACTCAACTCTTCTTAAATCTCTTCTGTAATCTTGCGTATTTTGAAGAAAAGTTACAAAGTTGCTTATACCAACAATATCAACTCCGCATTTTAAGCGATCATTAAAATTGAACATTGAGGAAAGTACCATGTAACCTCCATAAGAACCGCCAGACACGGCAACGCGCTTAGCATCAAAATCGGGCTGCTTCTCAATCCAGTCTAAAAGTTTTCCAATATCTTTCACCGTTTCTTCTCTTTTGTATCCATTGTCTAAAAGTAAATATGATTTCCCATAACCAGATGAACCTCTTACATTGGGTTCGATTACCGCTATTCCCATTTCATTAACATAATATTGGTTGATAGGATTGAAGTAAGGTTGTGCTTGACTTTCAGGCCCTCCGTGAATATCGATGATTACTGGAAACGGACCATTTCCTTTCGGTTTATAAACAAATGCCGGAATTGTACGTGTTACTCCATCAACAGAATCAAAGGTTTCAAAGTGAATAAGTTCAGGTGTAACAAAGTTACTTGTATTCAATCCTCCAACTTCACTAAATGTCCACCGTTCTAAAGAATAATCGCTTATATTCATTGTGAATACATCACCAGGGTTCTGCGAGGTGTTGATTACCATTGCTAACTTTTTTCCATCAGAATGGAATGAAAGCCCGTAAACTTGACCCATTGGCAAACCTGGTACTTGCTCATAAAGCATTGAATTAGTATTTAATAAATAAAGCTTGGTTAAACCATCTTCGTTTGCAGTAAATGCCAGCATATCACCTCTGTCAGATAATTCAACCTCTTCGATATCCCAGTTTAGATTCTCCGTAATCACTTTAATCTTCTGAGTAGCAACATCAAAATATCTTAATCTTTGGAATTCACTTTTTTCATCAGAAGTGAAAAATATTCCCTTGCCATCTTTAGACCATTTGGCTCCGCCGTAAGCAATTTTCTCAGCAGAAGGATTTACCTGAGTTAGTGCTTTGGTCTTAATGTCGAAGATGTACGGATAACTTTCATTAGCAGATACATATTTACCTAATAGCAGTTTACTATCATCCGGCGACCAATCGGATACACCCCATGATCCTTCAACTTGTAAAATCATAGCTGCAGAAGCTGGGTTATTAATTTCGGAGAGATAAATATCATTGTCTTTTCCATTTCGCTTCGTGCTGGTAAAAACAAACTGATCTCCCTTATTCGACCACACTCCGCCACTATTTCTTGATTTTCCATCAGTCAGCAACGTACTTGTTCCACTATTCAAATCATATGAAAATATTTGGTAAAATTCTCCTCCACCAACATCTTTAGTGTAAAGAAACATTCTTCGAGAAGGATCCGGATTCATAGTTGCACCTGAAACCGGCTCATTAAAAAAGGTTATCTGCTCTCTTGCACCGCCGGGCATCTTTACTTTATGAAATTGAGAAGTTTCTGCAAATCTCGTGGATATTAAAATTCCTTCATTATTTGGAAGCCAATCCTGAAATGAAGCCGAACGTGTGTTCTGATATTGCGATAAACGATCGATGATTGTTTGTGGTATTTCGGGAATATTCTCTAAAACAAGATTTCCCACTTCCCGCTTATTTATTTGAGAGAAAAGATCGAAACTAATTGCAACAACAACAATAACTAAAAACTGAAACGACTTACGAAACATATACTGCTCCATTTTTAATGAACTGAATATTGCAGTTTATTTTTCCAAAGATGGAAAAATCTTACTTATATAACTTTGATAAATTTCTACAATAGTATTTGTAAGAATAACAACAGCTAATGCTAATGTTAAGTCTATTCTATAATTAAAATAATGTAAAATAAGTACGCCAGCCAATAAATTAAATACAGTAATTAACAAGATGTATATTTTAGATAATCCGCTAAACCAATCTTTATACTTAATTTTTAATGTGTAGATAATAAAAGCACTTAGATAACTCATAAACAAAGCAATGCCCACGCTCATCCATGATGGCATTTTGTTTACATAACTTTTATTAAGAATCATCGAAATAATATTTGCATGTATAACAACACCATACATATCGGGAAATGACTTTCCAGCGTACCTTTCGTTTAACGGCGTAAAATAAATATCCTCTAATGTTTTGTTCTGAAAGCTGGTTCCAACAAAACCCATTAGAATAATTTTGTCTCTAAGAAAATTTAAGTTTTGATCTTCTGCAATAAGTTGCTCAGTATCTAAGTGATAAAATTTTTCGTAGTTTCCTATGAAATTTATTTTTTCAATTTCATTCTCTCTTTTTTCAAGATATTTATAAGCATCGGGGTTGAATATTTCTGCAATCTTTGCTGAAAAAGCAGGTATAGTTTTTCCTTTAGATTTAGCCTTAGGGCGAAATTCACGGATGGTTCTAAAAAACAATTTATCATCGTTAGGAAGGTTCGCAAATCCAGTTGTTCCATACTTACTAAAATTATGTATTGAACAAATAAGAGTATCATACGTTTCGCTAATTTCTGAGAAGCCCTCCAATCTACTAACTAAAACAAGATTTTTGCACTTTGAGAATGCCATGGCAAGACTTGAATCGCCTCGATAATCCTTTGCCTCTTCAAAAATAGCATCAACTGCAATTAGTTTAGGGTTATAAGAATTGATAATATTTATTTGATTAGCTATTTCTAATCTAGAAAGGTTACCTATATTTACTATCACAATGCTGGTATCAGCTTTAGGATCTTCCCTAAGCTTAGAATATACTATATCATAAACATCAAAATCACTTATTGCTTTTGTGATTGGATCCAGGAAAAAACAATTAATAGGTAAGAATGAAAAAATGCCCAGGACAATAAACATTAATAGTGTAATGATGAAATATCTTAAATGGAAAAAACTTTTATTCACAACAATTGTACTGCCTTCTTAGGAAGAAAAAATGAATAATTAAAATTGCTTTTATGCAAATAACTAGTGAAAGGTACGGAGGGAACTTCCGGTAATTTCGCGAAGCAATTTTTGAACTTCATTGAAATACCTTAATAATGACTCAATAAAACTTAATTAAGAATTTAAATGAAGTCAATAATTAGATCTAGGACGGTTCAGAGTTGTGATATATAATAACCAATATGAAAGCTGCAAAACACATACTTTTTTTTATTAGGAAATATTTTAACTTACATTTAGTATTGAGCAGAAATTTTGTCATTATTTTAAAGTTCTGACGTTTATATGATTTACAAATTTCCAAAAAATTAAATTTTGCATGACCACCTACACAACCAAAAAAGAACATAAAAGTGCTTTAGGAATTTGTATCGGAGCTTCAACTGTTTCATCAGTTCTTGTTTATGAAATAAACGGTGATGTAAATATTGAAAGCCATCAGAGCATTCCTCATCACGGTAATCCAAAAAAAATAATTGAAGACATTTTTAGTGCTTACACTCCGCAAAAAGTTACTATTACCGGAAGAAAATTTAAACAATTACTTAATGCCACATCAATTTCCGAATCCGAGGCCATAGAAAATTCAATTGCTCATCTTGGAATTTCTCCCGACCTAATAATTAGCGCTGGCGGTGAAAATTTCATCCTCTATGTAATCGATAAAAAAGGTAAAGTATCAAAAGCAATCACCGGAAATAAATGCGCTTCCGGAACCGGTGAATTTTTTCTGCAGCAAATTAAAAGAATGAATTTATCAGTTGATGATGCCATCACTTTAGGCAACCAGGGTGAACCTTATAATATTTCTGGCAGATGTTCAGTATTCTGCAAATCTGACTGCACTCACGCCTTGAATAAAGGAGTTGAAAAAGAAAGTGTAGTTGCTGGGTTATCACGTATGATGGCTCAAAAAATAATTGAATTAACTTCGCGTGTTAAATACTGGAAAGTTGCATTGATTGGCGGAGCATCCAAAAATACTGCAATGAAAAAATACTTGGAGAAACATTTTGATGATTTAACAATTCCACCTGCATCAACGTATTTTGAAGCCCTTGGCACTGCCATCTATGCATTAAATAATCCCACACAGCCTATTAACAAAGAAAAGCTTTTCAAATCAAATCTCTCCTCTTTTACTTTTCATGAGGATCTTAAGAAATATTCCTCTGCTGTTAGATTTGAAAAATCTAGCCGAGGAATTCCGGTAGCGGAGGATAATTGTATTTTAGGATTAGATGTTGGTTCTACAACCACTAAAGCCGTGTTACTAAGAATTAGAGATAATTCAATACTTGCTTCAGAATATCTTAGAACAAATGGAGATCCAATCAGCGCCTCTATCGATTGTTATAAAAGTTTGAAAAATCAAATAAATGTTCCACTCAATATTTTAGGACTCGGCGTAACAGGTTCTGGCAGGCACATAGCTGGACTTCATGCTTTGACAAAAGGTGTAATAAATGAAATAATTGCTCACGCAACAGCAACCATACATTTTGATCCTGAAGTAGATACTATATTTGAAATTGGCGGTCAAGATGCAAAATACACTTATATAACCTCAGGTGTTGCATCAGATTATGCAATGAACGAAGCATGTTCTGCAGGTACAGGCTCATTTTTAGAAGAAGCTGCCAATGAATCATTGAATATAAATTATTTGGATATTGGTGAGATTGCACTTCGTGCAAATAATCCGCCCAACTTTAATGATCAATGCTCTGCTTTTATTAGCAGCGATATAAAAAATGCATTACAGGAAGGACTATCTAAGGCAGATGTTGTTGCAGGCTTGGTTTACTCTATTTGCTTAAATTATATTAACCGGGTTAAAGGAAACAGACCAACTGGTGATAAAATTTTCATGCAAGGAGGGGTTTGTTATAACAAGGCAGTTCCAATAGCAATGGCAGCTTTAACCGGTAAGGAAATAATTGTTCCCCCGGAACCAGGACTAATGGGCGCTTTTGGTGTTGCACTAGAAATTAAAAAACGGCTAGAGTTAAAACTAATGCCTGAACAAGTTTTTAACTTGGATGAATTAATAAATAGAAAAGTTGAGTATGGTAAATCTTTCGTTTGCGCAGGCGGTGCAGAAAAATGTGATCGTAAATGCAGTGTATCAATAATATTAATTAACGGAAAGAAATACCCCTTTGGCGGCGCTTGCAACAAGTATTATAATCTGCATGAAGAATTTTCTTCAGATATCCGTGAGAACAACTTAGTTAATTTACGGCAGGAGTTGGTATTCGATAAGTTCATTTACCCAATTGAACTTCCTCGTGATGCTAAAACAATTGGTATTCCAAAATCATTTCTTACAAACACTCTTTTCCCGCTTTATTATAATTTCTTTATACAGCTCGGTTTTAAAGTTGTTTTAGGCGATAATGTAAAGCAGCTGGGAATAGAGAAAAAAGAATCAGCATTTTGTTTTCCTGTTGAATTGGCTCATGGATTCTTTCAAGATTTAATTGATAGAAAAGTCGATTACATTTTTCTTCCTCATGTTTTGGAAGTATTTAATAAAGATAATGAGTTCTTTGATAGGACTTGTGTCCTTCTTCAATCTGAGCCGTATTATCTAAAAACTACCTTTAAGGAAGATTTTGGTGATATAAAAATATTATCTCCCATAATAAGTTTTGCCAAAGGTTATGAAAGTGCTAAGGATAAGTTTATACAATTAGCATTAGAACTAGGCAAGGACAAACCATTAGCTTCAGCATCTTTCGATTACGCTGTTGAAATTCAAAAGGAAATGTTGAATACATTCAAACAGATTGGGAAAAATGTAATCCAAGAACTTGAAGCCGATCCGGAGAGATTTGCTATAGTTTTATTTGGCAGAGCATACAACTCATTCGCTAAGGAAGCAAATCTTGGAATACCTCAAAAGTTTGCCTCACGAAATGTGATGATTATTCCTCATGATTTTCTGTCAAGCGATTCGTTTGAAAGCCACGAACACATGTATTGGGGATTAGGAAAGCAAATCCTGCAGTCGGCACGATTTGTAAAAAATCATCCGCAGCTTTTTGGTACGTATATTACAAATTTTAGCTGCGGTCCAGATTCGATGATAATAACCTACTTCCGAAATATTATGGAGAATAAACCGTCATTAACGCTTGAACTTGACAGCCATTCTGCTGATGCCGGTATAAACACCAGAATTGAAGCGGCACTAGATATTATTAAAAGTTATCGCCAATTAGAAAAAAAAGGCAAGATTCAATTTGTAAAAAAAGATTTTAGACCGCTGAAAGTGAAGAACGCAACAACGATTGTTGATTCCAATGGAGAAGAAATTCTACTTACCGATAAGCGGGTAAAAATGCTTATACCTAATATGGGTAATTATGCTGCGCAAGCTTTTGCAGCGGTATTTAGATCTGCAGGAATAAATTCTGAGGCATTGCCTGTTTCCACTTTCAAAACACTTACAAGCGGACGAGGTGTAACTTCATGCAAGGAGTGCTTACCATTAATACTTAACGCTGGAGCAATGATAGACTATTATCATGATAAAAAACCTAAAGATGAAAAAACTTTATTTTTTATGGCCGAAGGAACGGGACCGTGCCGATTTGGTCAATACCATGTATACTTAGAGGAGATAATTAAAAAGCGTGAATTGAAAGATTATGGAGTTTACACACTTACTGATGAAGATTCGTACGGGGGGCTTGGCGATGAGTTTTTTAAACGTGGATGGATTTCAACAACAACAGTAGATGTTATTCAAAATATCTTTCACGCCATAAATGTTATAGCTGTCAATAAAACTGAATGCCTTCAAATTCTTGCCGAAGAATGGGAAAAAATTGTAAGAATTATTGAAGGACAAGATATTAATAAGATTTATCAGCAGCTTGAAATACTAGCAGAAAAACTTTCACATCAAAAGAAAAAAATAAAATACAAAGATGCTGTTAAAGTAGCGCTGATTGGAGAAATTTATGTTCGACAAGATGAGTTTTCGCGAATGGATTTGATTGAACGCTTAGCTGAAAAAGATATTGTAGTTAAAGTAGCGCCAATAAGTGAATACATATATTATTCAAATTTCATGGCAATGCGCAGCGATGGTCATCGAACACCAACTATAAGAGAAATAAGCAAACTAAAAATAAAAAATCTTATTCAAGAAAGAATCGAGAGGAAAATAAAGAACATACTGTCCGAAAGCGGATTTTGCGATGACGAATTAATTAAAGTTGATGACATTACTTCAAAAGCCAGGCACTTAATTAATCCCCAGTTAGCTGGAGAAGCAATTCTCACCGTTGGTTCCGGTCTTAGAGAAATTTTAGATCATGTGTCAGGAATTATATCTATAGGTCCATTTGGGTGCATGCCTTCGAGGGTTGCCGAATCAATTCTTAACTCGGAATTAAATATTGAAGGAAAAGCCACAGCAGAAAATTTGAAGCGTGAAAATTATAATAACGAAATTGATACTCTTCCATTCTTAGCAATAGAAACTGACGGAAATATGTTCCCGCAGGTAATTCAATCAAAAATTGAGATATTTATTCTCCAGACACAACGGCTTCATAAAATAATTAAAAGCGGTAATGCGCATATAAAACAAAACTATGCACAGAAATTCTACGATTTCATAGTTGCTCAGTATAAGAAAAGACTTCAAGGAAATAAATCAGAGGAATATTTACCAGATATTGCTGGATTATCCTCTCAAGAAAGTGAATAATTTATTTAAATCCTTTTCTCCTCCAGTACACTTAGTGCCCTATCATATTCATCTGGCCTTAAGTAAACTAAATATGCAAATGTTCCTTTACCTGAAGTTACACAATTGCCTGAGTAAATATTTATGTCCGCGCTGTATAGTTTCTGATGAATTTCAGCTAAAGCGCCTATTTCATCTTCACCTTGGATAAGAAGAGCTGGATTAGGTCCTTGCAAAGATATTCCGGCTTTTTCAGCAATATCCATTAGAAGCTGTGTATTCTCAGGAAACAAACTGAATTGTGCACCAGATGAACCTAAAGGAACAGCATTAAATGCAAGCAGGTTAACACCCAATTCGGCAAGTGCAGTTAAAACTTTGTAAGCTTCGCCAGGTTGGTCTTTAACAGTTGTATAAAAATAATCTACTCTAGTAATATTGTAATACATAATACCACCTCGATTAATTATAGAGAGTTATTTTATTCACTAGAATAATAGAAATTAAAAATAAGGGAAGCAATAACTTAAGAAAGGAAAAATGTAAACTATATTTTTAAATAAAAAAACCCGCTTAGTTAAGCGGGTTAAAATGAATTGAAAAGTTTACTACCAGCCTCTTCTTCCGCCGCCTCTGTTCCCAGTGTTTCCGCCTCTATGTCCTCCGCCATGACCTTTGTGCCCGCCGCGTCGTCTATCATCTTCTCTAGGACGAGCTTCATTAACTGTAATTTTTTTACCTTTTAGATCTCTAGTATTCAATTCTTTTATGGCTTTTTGAGCATCGGCAGCCCCAGGCATTTCTACGAATCCAAATCCTTTAGATTCACCTGAGAAAAGATCTTTAATTATTTTTACGCTCCGGACAGAACCACACTCACCAAACAAAGTTTGCAAATCTTGCTCGGTAACTTCCTTTGCTAAATTGCCAACAAAAATGTTCATTATTAGTTTCCTTTTTATTTATTGATATTAAGAATACTTACTGGATTAACCAATAAAGTACACTGCAGTTAAATTCTTATTTGATGAAAATTTTAGTGTGAAAATCTGCTTAAGGGAAAACTTATCGGGCTAGAGATTTTTCTCAATAAAATGGAGATCTAAAAAATAATTAAGCGGGTATCCCCGCCATAATTCCAATTTGATGGAATGTTGGCGGGGCCGACGAGACTCGAACTCGCGACCTCCTGCGTGACAGGCAGGCGTTCTAACCAACTGAACTACGACCCCAATAATCTAAAGAACTTATTAAATTTTTCGCCAGCAAATATAAAGAAGATGCTTTGAAAAACAAATTTTGAGGGTTATTTGGTTGTGATAAAAACGCCAAGATTCGGTAAATATATTTCAAATAATTTGTGGTTTATTGGCTCAATGAGTTTATTTGAGTCCAACAAAATTAAACATTTTAAAAAATTAGGAATAAATGAATCCACTAGTTTGCATAATTGTAATTTTATTAGGCATCTCCCATCAATCCTTAAAAGCTCAAAACAAAACTGCTCCAAACACAATTGAACCGGTTGGTATAATTGAGGGGTTATCAGATTCTGAGCTGCTTGAAGTAATTCAGCGGCAAACATTTCGTTTTTTTTGGCATGGTGCACATCCTATTAGCGGATTAGCACTTGAAAGAAGCAACACTGTATATGCTGAACATTATTGGGATTATATAAATGAGGCTTGGGATGAACCTAACTTAAGCAAGACAGAATTTGGACCGGATGCGTGTGCGATTGGAGGTACCGGTTTCGGAATTATGAGTATTATTGTTGCTGTTGAACGCGGATGGATCGATAGAGATACAGCCGTTGGAAGACTAATTCAAATTGCAGATTTTCTGATGAATGCTGATTGCTACCACGGAATTTATCCTCACTTCATGAATGGGAGAACAGGAAAGACGATTAAATTCGATAGATTGGATGATGGAGCTGACCTTGTGGAAACTTCCTACTTACTCATGGGATTTTTATGCGCAAGAGAATATTTCAATCTAGACTCTCCAAAAGAAAAATATTTGCGAAAAAGAATTACTACTATGTGGAATGTAGCAAACTGTAATTGGCACACAAACGGTCAGAAAAAACTGTACTGGCATTGGAGTCCAAATAACGGATTTGATATGAACTTTCCTATTTGGGGTTGGAATGAATGTCTTATAACCTATATAATGGCAGCATCTTCTCCTTTTCATCCTATAGACAAGGAAGTGTATGACTCAACATGGGCAGGAAGTTTTGGTTATAAAAACAACAAAGAGTATTATGGAATAAAACTTCCGCTTGGTAACTACGATATGGGAGGTCCTCTATTTTTTGAACATTACACTTTTCAAGGTATAGATCCTAATGGACTTACTGATGTTCTTGGGAACAATTATTTCGAACAAGGAAAGAATCACACATTAATTAACAGGGCATATTGCATTGATAATCCGAAAAAATATAAAGGTTACAGCGATAAGTGCTGGGGGTTAACTGCTGGAGATAGTTACAAGGGTTACGTTGCTCATTGTCCCGATACTGACTTTGGAGTTATTCAGCCGACTGCGGCATTATCATCTATGCCGTACACTCCTAAAGAAAGCATGGAAGCATTAAGGTATTTCTACTATCAGCTTGGTGATAAAATTTGGAGTGAGTATGGATTTGTTGATGGATTTAGCATCCACCATAATTGGTTTGCAAAATCTCATTTAGCAATTGATCAAGGGCCAATTATTGTTATGATTGAAAATTATAGAACCGGTTTACTTTGGAAATTATTTATGAATATTCCCGATATACAGAATGGTTTGAAAAAACTAGGTTTCAAAAGTAAATGGATGGAAAAATAACAGTTATGAATAAATCATCGCTCCAAGTATGTTTTTTCATTTATTCATTCATACTATCAGCCAATTACTATGCTCAAGTTAAAAACATTGGTGAGATAATTTCTTTTAGCAGGATTGAAAATGGAATTGAAGGAGCAACTGCTTCATCATTTTTTAGAATCCAGGCATTTAATGAAAATATAATACGAGTTAGAATTTCTAAAAATAAAATTGAGGACGACTTTTCTTATTCACTTATAATTACCAAGCCATCACCTGCTAATGTTTCTGTTATAGAAACTACTAATTCAATTGAGATAAATACCGGCCAAATAATCACCACAATAGAAAAGAGACCTGCATTTCGAGTTATTTTCAGAAATATTAACCGGAAAATAATTAATGAAGACATGGAGGGAGAAGGTTTTGGTACTACTTTTATTGGTGAAAAAGTTAGTACCTATAAAAAACTTCAAGATGGTGAACGCTTTGTAGGTTTGGGTGAAGTTCTCGGAGGACTTGATAAACGAGGAATGGGATTTACGTTAAATAATACCGACACCTACAAATACGGCGATCCTCGGCTGCCTATGTACCTTAGCATTCCATTTTATGTTGGGATTCATCATCAGCAAGTTTACGGACTTTTCTACCATAACACTTACAAAACATTTTTTAATTTCGGTTTATCCACTCCTTTTACTTCCATAAATGCAGAAGGCGGAGATGCTGATTATTTTTTTATTTACGATAAATCCATTTCTAAAATTCTTGAGCACTATTCATTTCTTACAGGAAGAATTTCACTTCCCCCATTATGGAGTTTAGGATACCATCAATCTCGGTGCAGTTATTATCCGCAAGAAAGTGTGAAACTTCTTGCTGAGACTTTCCGCAAAAAAAATATTCCAATTGACTGCATTGTTCTGGATGCAGATTATTTACAGGATTATGAACCTTTCCGAATTGATAAGAAACGATTTCCGGATTTGCCCGGTTTAGCTAAAGAATTAAAGGAATTAAACTTTGAAATTACTGCATCTGTTAACCCAGGAATTAAAATAGACAGCACATACGAAGCTTGGAAAGATGGATTAAAAGAAAATGTCTATTTGAAATATTCTGATGGAAGTTTATTTGTTTCTGAAATCGCACCAAATAAAAATCACTATGTTGATTTTACTAATCCTAAAGGCAGAGAATGGTGGATCGATAAAATGAAATTTCTGCCGGAAAATGGAATTCACGGTTATTGGAATGACATGAATGAACCTGCTGTTGGCGGAAGTTATCTTCCTGATAATTTGTTATTTGATTTTGACGGCCGAAAAGCAAATGCACTTGAAGCAAAAAATGTTTATGGATTCTTAATGGCTCGCAGCAGTTATGAATCTGCCTTGAAATATGGAAAAGGAAAACGTCCTTTTATTCTTACACGATCTGGATTTGCCGGTGTTCAAAGATATTCTGCTGTATGGAGCGGTGATAATACTGCTGAAGACGATTACTTACTAAGCGGTGTTCTGCTTAATAACCAGTTAGGTTTATCGGGTGTACCTTTTGTGGGACCAGATTTAGGCGGATATATTGGTGACGGCAGTACAAACCTTTTCACAAGATGGATGGAAGTTGGAATATTTTCACCATTTGTAAGAAATCATAAAGGTGCTTTTACTGCTTCAAACGAACCTTGGGCTTATGGTGAAGAAGCTGAAGCAATATCTAAAACATATATTGGATTTCGCTACCGCTTAATGCCATACATATATTCACTTTTTTATGAAGCTTCAAAAACCGGAATGCCAATTTCAAGAAGTTTGTGTATTAACTATCCCTTTGATAACAAAATTTACGATGCACTTTATCAATTTGAATCTCAGTTTGGTGATGCTTTTCTGGTTGTACCTGTAACCACAAAAGAATCTTTGAAAAAAATTTACTTGCCAAAAGGTCAATGGTACGATTTGTTCACAGAAGAACTGATAGATGGTGAAAAAGAGTTTTATAAAGAAGTGCCCATTCACCAAATTCCGATATACGTTAAAGCTTCATCCATTATTCCAATGCAAACTTTAGTGCAATCGACTAAAGAAAAACCTTCCGATACATTGTTAATTCATGTTTACTATGGTAAAAAAACAAATGAATTTATTTACTACGAAGACTCAGGCGAAGGATTCGATTACCAAAATGGAGTCTTTTGCAAAAGGATAATCAAATTTGAACCGGCTGCTAAAAAAATTATTATCACAGCACAAGAAGGAAGCTATGTTTCTTCATTCAAAAACATTAAACTCATTTTTCATGGCTTTGATGAAACTTTAAAACATCTAAATTCAAACAATAAGATGCTGGAATTAAAACAACTCCAAGTTAAAATGTTGGATGGGTTAGAATATTTATCTGATATATATGAGTATGATCAGTACAAATCTCTGCGAGAAGCAGAAGTAAATCCTAAACAATTATCGGCAGTAATTGAAAATTCGTCCGATGAAATAATAATAACATGGTGAGAATAAAAATGCCCCTTAACAATCTTGACAACAATCAGAATTTGCAAAATGCTGGTGTTGCAGTAATAAGGATAATTGCCGGCGTGTTAGTTTTTTATCATGGTTTGGAAATATTTCAACCGGATATTATTAAAATGTATTTGGAGTGGGAAAAAATTAAAGCACTGCCCTCACCAGTTTTAATGACATATCTAGGAAAGCTTATTGAATTAGCTGCCGGCGCTTGTTTAGCCCTTGGATTGTTTACCCGCACAGCCGCTCTACTTATTGCTGTTAATATGCTGTTTATTTGTTTTTATGTTGGAAACGGAAAATTCTATTATGAAGATCAGCATCCATTCCTTTTTGCTCTGTTGGCAATGATATTTTTCTTCAAAGGACCGGGAAGTTATGCATTAGAAAAAGTACTGTTTAGGAAGAAACTCATTTAACCTAAAATATTCAGTCGAAGTTATTTCATAATGCATACTTGTTTGTCAGTTTCCGGATGTCTGCAAATAAGTATGTGATGGTTAGATAAGCCGGCTAACAAAATATAGTTCTGAAAGAACTAAGTGCACCATCCCCTACTGATGCACCTAACTCGTAATTTTAATTTCGTATTCTAGATCTTTTATAATCAGCTTAACCACATCGCTAATTTCTCTCAGCACGGTAATTTCTTTTTTATATTCCGATTTAAGCATGGGCAGCAGAGAGAGTGTTTTAATCTTATAGTTATTTAATTCCAACTGAATAAAAAGTTTATCCTTATGCTCAAATATTTGGAATAATTCCTCCAGGTGAAGAAACAGGAAAGAATTATGAATTGTCTCATCAACAGGGAAGAATTTAGCGAGCATTTCCTTATAAGCTTCAATACGTTTCATAGTTCATTATCGCAAGGTTTGGACAAATATTTAGTGCAGACGGAGTTTGCAGCACAAATGAGCAGCCAGCTGCAGCTTAATTCTGCCAAAACAAAGCTTTTGATTTTTATAACCGTAAATTGTAAGTTATCAGCGAAATAATATAAAGCTGATATAATTACCTGCTGACGGGGATCTGTGATGGGAGTACAGAGTCGATTCGAAATGCTGCAATGTAAATTTACACTTGTTTGGAAAAGAACCTTTTGATGCAGGATAACATTCTATAAAAGTTGGAATGATATGCTGCATGAAACATGAAGATTGATACAAAAATGAAGTTTTTATTAGCAGATATCGTTCTTACCGCCGGAACGATATCCAGATTTATGGCGGGTTAACTAATAGTTATGTGCTTTCAATAATTCAACTAATAAGATGGACATTAATGTTAGAAATAAGAAAAAGTTCGTTCGCAAGAAATTATGAGAATTCATTTTTTAGAGAATTTTCTCAAAACTTATCCAAACTATTTGAAGCAAAAAAAATGGAAGGAGTTTTAATCGGTAGTCCTATTTGTGAAATTGATGAAAGATTGCAAATAGATGCGCTACTAATTACTACAAATGTTGTTTGCATAATAGACTTTAAGAATTATTCCGGCGAGATAATTTTACCTTTTGCTGATAATTTTGAGTATGGTAAATGGATAAATAACGGTAATCAAATTATGGGTGGAAGCACTATCAATCCATTTATTCAATTACGAAACCAGAAAGAAAGATTTATTAAACTTTATTCTAACCACATAAAAAAGAATCTGCCACCCAACGATTCTTTTAATCCTTATCATATTCTGAGAGTTGTATGTTTTCAAAAAGAGATAACCGTTAAAGGTAGTATTCCTTCAAAAGAGAAACTTAATTTTTTCATTTTGGGAAAGCAGAATTATTTAGAGAGTCTTTATGATTTATTAGATGTTAATGATGATACTGTTAAGTTATCCAATAATTCGTTTTCCGTTTTAAAAGAGTTCTTTAAAGCCGATCCATATGATTTGAATGAAAATTATCAGCCTGAAATTGTAGCAAAATATGACTCTTCCGATATCCCTAATTATGAATCTCTTTATCAAGATCAAAAAGTAGCTTTGCGTGAAGTTGAAGGATTTATTTCATCATCTGATGAAAGAGTATTTATTCTTCAAGGAACTTCTTTGAGTGGGAAAACACATCTTATTCCATTCATAAAAGATATTGCATATAAGAATGATATTCCAGAAGTGCAATTATTTGCTTCATCAAGCCGTATCGCAAATAATTTGTTAAAAAATGATCAAACGCAATTCAATAGCATATATTCATATATATATGGTGGAAACATTCAAGAAAATTTGGGAAACAACGAGGATGAAGAGAACGCTGAAGTTGAAGATGAAAATATGGAAAAATTCGAACTCGAAATTGTTCCTCTTAAAAAATGCGATAACGAGAATAGAGCACTTTTTATTGTTGATGAATCTCAATTAGTCTCGGACAATTATCATCAATCAATAGATTTGAGATTTGGTTCTGGGAAACTACTTAAAGATTTTTTAAAGTTTACTGACTTAAAAAATTCAAATAGGAAAATAATTTTTATAGGGGATAATTATCAATTAACAATGGGTAAAATAGAAAAATGCCCATTAAACCCAAGCTATATTGAGGAAGAATATCAATTAAAGACAAGGACATTCCAATTACTCGACAAGGCTGAAAAATCACCAATAATTAAACAAGCTCTCTCTTGTGTTCATAGTATTAGGGAAAATATTTACAATAACTTCTCTATTGAGTTATCAGAATCATTACAGTCAATTAACAAAGATGATATTATATTAAAGATCAAAGAACAAATAGAAGGTATTAATTGCACTCATATTTTGTGTTACTCAAATACAGAAGCTCAAAAAATTAACTATTGGATCAAAGAGAAAATATTGATAAATGGTGATGACTTAGCTAAAGGTGATTTAGTATTAATAAATAATAATTTTAAAGTGGAAGATTCATCGGATCCTTTTACAGAGCCAAAAAAAATATACAATGGTCAGTTTGGAATAATTACAGAAATATCCAACGATATAATTAGAGAAGTAATTCAGCCAAATGGGAAAAATCCTATAACATTAACATTTCGTAAAGTAAAGATGACTTTGACTGATACTTCTCAAGCAGTGATTGTATTAAGTCTTGAAAACTATAGATTAAGTGATCGAGGCGAACTGTCCGAGGATGAAATTCTTGCACTTAGAATTTTATTAAATAGAGAAATACAAAAAGAAATAAGCAAAATTTCTTGGGAAGACTCTGATATCTATCAAGAATTTCTTTCTACAAAACAGTATCAAGAAATAAATTCGGAAATAGAAGCATTAAAAATTAAACTAAACAAAGGCGAAAAGGTTAAAACTAAGCTGGATGAGGCAGAGAGAAAACTTAGAAGATTGATCAAATTAGAAAGAAAAAAGTATAGAAAATTGATTGAAAAGAAATTAATTAAAGATAACACTTCTAGTTATTATAAATATAAAAATGCAGCATATTTGCGCTTTGGTTGGGCATTAACAGTTCATAAAGCTATGTCCTATAAGTGGGATGAAATAATTTTTAATGTTGATCAAGGGGATAATCGAGGCAAGGCTAATGAAAATTATTTCAGATGGATATACACTGGACTAACACGTTCAAAAAACAAAGCATATTTAATAAATTATACCCCAATAACACCTTTTTATAAAACAGAATTTCGTGATAATTCATCAATTCAAAAATATACCAAGAATATATATTTTATAGCCACAGAAAACAACACAAAACTAAGTGAATTCAATCAATTTATTAAATCTAAAGTTGAAAGCAGCAAATTAAAAATTAAGTCAGTAAATAATCTCAGTTATCAAGAGGTTTATCATATAATGGGTAGCTCTGGTGAGGAAGCAAAAGTCTCTTTTTATTACAATAATAAAGGTCAGTTCAAAAATCCTTCTCTTATTACTTCGCAACCCAAAGAATTTGGCGAGGAGGTGATGAACATCTTAGTATCAAGTGAAGGTATTAAGAACTTTTCATTTATATCAGATAGTTGGCGTAGAAATATATATGAAAAATTGAATATTGAGCTTACTAAAAATAATATTGCGTTCGATTACATTATCCAAGCACCCTATAAAGATACCATTAAATTAATTTCTAAAATTGGTGATATAGTATTTGATGCTTATTACAATGGGGATGGTTTCTTCATAAGTCTGATTACAACAAAATATGATGATGTTAAAATATGGTCAAATCTAATAAATTCCATTAATGAAATAAGTTGAATAAAATGTCTTTTAAAGAAGTTAAAGAACTCCGCCAATCGAATAAATTATCCGAGGCATATAACTTGGCTAAAGAAGATTTGTCTAATGGTCCAGAAGATATATGGAATAAACGTTCTTTGGCTTGGGTTCTTTATGATTATCTTAAAATTAATTCAACAGAAGAACAGTATGAACTTTTTATTAAGTATTTGAAAGAACTTAAAGAACTTGATTTGCCTGAAAATGAAAATATGATATATGATAATGTAGCTTGGCAAATAGGGAAATTAATTCTTGATATTAATAAAAGCCAACAAATAGATTATAACAAAATTGACCAACTTTTTTCTGTAATTAATGTATTCCATTTCTCGAAACCATCTGAAGCCTTTTCATTTTTATTTAAAGCGTTTCACAAAGGCTATAAAAATTGGCATAATTACTTATCATTTGCTGATTGGTGGGGTTTCGATAATTTCAGAGAGGATGATTATAAAAAGGAGGAGTTTAATGGTAGATCAATTATGTCTATCGCTGAACAAGCATATATAGGCTACTCTAAGAAACTAATTGAAAGACTTGACACCCGTAATGTTGGCTTTGCGGAATATGATGAGTACGAGAGTATCAAAAATAAAATCATTGCCTTTATTCCAAAATTAGATAAAATCATAATAGACCACCCCGATTATCAATACCCACAATATTTTAAGGTGAAGTTGCAGCTGGCTATAGGGGATAGAAACAATCTTCTAAATTCATTTATTCCCTTTGCTCGCCAAAAAAAGAATGATTTCTGGGTTTGGGAATTACTATCGGAAATATTTTCAAATGATGAGACTAAAAAACTTGCTTGCCTATGTAAAGCATTAAGTTGCAAAAGTCCAAATGATTTTCTTGTTAGAGTGAGAGAACATTTTGTTGATTTATTAATCCCCAATAAAGATTACTCACAAGCAAAATATGAAATCGAAGAGATTATTAAGACACGAAATGAAAACAACTGGAAAATTCCCCAGAAGATACAAAACTGGACAAAGGAGGATTGGTTTATAAAAACAGAATTAGCTAGCGATAACAAATATTATTACAAAAAATATATTCCGATAGCCGAAGCAATTTTATTTGAGGATATTCCTGAAGAAATTGTTGTAGTTGAACACGTAAATTCAGAAAAGAAGATATTAAATTTCATAGCTAGTAAGACAAAGCACGGTTATTTTAAATACGACAAACAAATTGATGATGTGGAAATTGGAGATTTTTTAAGGGTTAAATTTGTACCTGAAAATAATACATCACAGACTAATACATCATTTAATTCATATGAAACCAATCACAAGCATTACAAAGTTTTGGCTCTGTCAAAGACTAATGAGATTCCAAGGCAAGATATAATTAAGAACTTCGAGGGAATTATAAATATTCGGGATGAGCAGAAATTTGGATTTGTAGAAGACATATTTATTGAACCTAATCTAATAAAATCCTTCAATATTAATAACAATGATCTTATAAATGGTTTAGCACTGATTTCTTTTAACAAAAAGAAAAATGAATGGAGTTATAAAGCAGTTAGAATAAATAAATTAAATCGCACATAACCCGTGCCTCAAGCCGAAAGCGTTTTCGCGTTCGGCATTTGTGCAGTTTAAAGGTTTATGGTTCCGTTTCGGTTTTGTTGTTCGGCTTGATTTGTATATGAAAGTTTGTTCTAATTAAAAAGTTATTTCTTAAATGCAGCATTGTTGTTCTGGGCTTCGGCTTAGGCACAACGCCGTTAGGCGGTATTATCAATTACAGAAGATCTACATGAAAAAAATATTTCTCCTTACATTCTTAATATGTTTTTGTGGACATATGATTTATGGACAATCTTTTGCTTATGGTGATCACTGGTATGATAATCCATTAGGCTTTGAACCATTAAATCTGCATACTAAAAACGGCTTTATAGTTCCGGCTATTGTTGTTGGGGTATGTCTTCTTACAACACAAGTGGACAGTCAATTTGTTGATAGAATTGGATTTTACAACGAGAGTGGATTTTCTTGGGGTTACAAGTATCCTTACTCATCATTGTTCCAGAATAATACTGGTATTCAGTATTTTCTACGAAGATGGATGGCGATCGGTATAGATTTGGGATTATATTTCCCTAAAGATTCATTTAATAGGACATTTGGTATATCTCTCAGACCATTTTTTAGGTTCTATCCTATCACTACAGATACCTGGAGATTGTATTTTGAATCTGGTGGTGGTTTAATTTATTTTCAAGACCAATTTCCGAAACCCACAGATCAAGATCATCGTCTTGGCACAAATTGGAATGGAACAACTCGTTATGGTATTGGTAGTGAAATTAATTTTAGCAATACAATTTCTTTCCTTTTTGGTGCTCGACATGTTCATGTATCGAATGGTAATACTAAAGGTGTTGAGAGAAATCCATCACATGATAGCAATGGAATATTTATTGGACTTTCATATAAACCATCAAGCAAAAATTAATGATAATTAATTTAGTAAATATTATTTCACCGCCTAACCTGCAACTCAAAACTTACTGCTGTGTAAGGTTGTTGTGATGGCAGTTTAGCTTTGTAGTGTTTAATAAAAGTAAATAATAACTAAATAAAGTAAACAGTAAAACGAAATATTGGCAGAGTAAACCGTTTGGCAGCGGTTTAACTGCAACATCGTCTGATTGCATTTTTATTAGTTCTTAATAGTTTTGCGCAATTTCTAGCTTTTTTATTAGTTAATGACTTAACAATATTAGCAAGGTATAATATCATAAATTATTCAAAGCAGCAGGATGCAAATAAGATGAATGAACACCATGACTTGAAGTCCATAAATGAAAAACCATTAGGAAGAAGTATTACCTTCGGTATTATAGTTGGTGGAAGTTTGTTCATAATACTAATGCTTATTGTTGCAGCAGTTCTGATTTTTCTGAAAATAATTACTAATGACAATCTGCAAAATTTTAATTTAACAAGCTGGTTGATTATTGAAATTATTTTCGGAACATTATTCAGCATAATCTCAGGATGGATCTGCAGAAAAATCTCCCGGCATTATAGAGGTCCTTTAATTCTGGCTTTAATAATTTTTGTTTTTGGTTTATTAGAGACTGCCGAGATAATCAGATTCACATTGAATAATAGCCTTAATGTTCCTTTATGGTTAATAATATCAGCACCATTTATAGCATCAACAGGTATCTTAATAGGAGGATATAGAAAATCTGAGAACTCAAGATTTATAGCTATAAAAAGATTCAATTTTTCTTCGTTCTGGAGATATGCTTTACCGGCAATTGCACTTATTTCTGCTGCATTGATTTCAATGTTTGAATTAGAAAATATCAATCACGATTATAAAAAAAATGTGGTAGCTTCTGCACTTGCAATTGACATGATTGTTGTTTTTCCTTCTCTTATTTACTTTTTACTTGTCAGAGTAAAAAAAATTCCGTGGATCGCAGTTATACCATCAGTTGTTATTGGTTATACTATTGTTTTAATAACTTTTTCTGAAAATCAAAAACATCTTACGGATTTAGTAAGATTATTGGTTATTCCAGCTGAAATTATCCTTATATCTTACCTTTTTATTAAAACAAGGAAATTATTTTCTTTAATGTCTGAAACAAATGAGGACTTTGTTTCAAGATTAAGAACAACAGCTTATAAATTGCTCGGCAACCGATTTTCAGCAGATATTATAACTACCGAAATAGGAATAATATATTGTGCATTCAAGAAGAAGTTAAAACTCAAAACAGACACCAATTATTTTACCGTACACAAAAAGTCAGGTTATGGAAGTGTTCTTGCTGGTTTATTCATCGTACTTTTTGTTGAATCTGTAGCAGTACATTTTCTTCTGGCTCAGTGGAGTACAACTGCAGCCTGGATTTTAACTGGGCTAAGCATTTATGCAATGGTCTGGTTTATAGGAGATTTTCGGGCTTTTTCTTTACGTCCGATATTTGTTACAAACACACATTTGTTTTTAAGAGTTGGTTTGCGGTGGGAAGCAAAAATCCCACTTGATATTATTGTAGGGGCTGAAAAAATTTCAGATATAAAAAATTCAAATGATGTATTAAAAATTAAAGTCTTAGGTGAACCAAACCTTCGACTAAAGTTTAACTATCCTGTTCAATTTGTTGGAATGTACGGAATCCGAAAAACCACATCCGAGTTAATGTTGCAAGTTGATGATGTTTCCGAATTTTGCAGTGAATTAAAATTGAAGTAACGCAATATTTCAGTGCAGCTAATGAACATGACTGCAGCAGACAAGCTTAATCATTCAATAGGGAGATTTAGAGAGGAGCTGTAACGAACAGCTTGTTTTGCAAATACTTAATTCATTTCCTTTGCTCATCACATTGTAAAAGATAACAGCAAATTTTCCATTCTCTTAATTCATTTTATTTCCGGCTGGTGTTATCAAAACATTATTTAATACAAAGTAAACATAAATAGATAAAATGTTTATTTTACGAATAGATTTATAAAACATTTTAACACTCAAATCTATTATCATGAATATTATTATTAGACTTTTATTTTTCTGCAGTTTTTTTTCACTTTCCATTATTCAACTTCAGGCGCAAGATTGGCCAAACTTATCCCGTTATGAAGATTCAAATAAAAAATTAGGATTGCCTTTGCCAAATGAAGATAGAGTTGTCTTCATGGGCAATTCCATAACCGAAGGCTGGCTTACTTTGAACCCAGATTTCTTTAAAGGTAAACCATACATAAATAGAGGAATAAGCGGGCAAACTACTCCGCAAATGCTTTTAAGATTTCGAGCCGATGTAATCGATCTTAAACCAAAAGTTGTAGTAATTCTTGCCGGCACAAACGATTTAGCCGGTAATACAGGCCCAGCAACTTTAGAGATGATTGAAGGAAATATTATGTCCATGTGTGAATTAGCTGCTGCGAACAAAATTGCTGTAGTGCTTTGTTCTGTTTTGCCTGCATATGATTATGAGTGGAAGAAAGGAACTTATCCAATGGCAAAAATAGCGGCGCTTAACAAATGGATGAAAACTTATGCAGAAAAAAACAATCACGTTTATGTTGATTTTTACTCAGCTATGGTAGATGAACGGCCTGGATTACGTGATGATTATTCTTATGATGAAGTTCATCCGGATTTAACCGGCTACAAAGTGATGGAACCTCTTGTTGAGTTTGGTATATCTTCCGCTTTGAGTAAAGTTAAAAAGTAAATTTTGCAGTAGGATGAATATTTTCTATTGAGAAAAATACTGCCACCCTTTTTTATTCATATTCCAGAAAATAAAGCTGCCGGCTAAAAGACCAATTACAATTAATAGCAATCCTAACAGTGTGCTTCCTAAAATTAGTTTGCCTGCACCAAATAATGTAGCGTAAATTAAAACTATACCTGCAATCCAATTTGAATAATTGAATAGACCATCTTTTTGAGGAATAACATCCGAAACTTTTTTTGCGATTGGCTTCCACATAAGCGGATTTGGTTTTACTCTTCTATAAAAAGATATCAATTTTTCTTCAGGTTCAGGTTTGGTAAGCAGAGTAACTGTTAGCCAAATTATTGATGTTACAGCCACAGTAATTATCATAATCCATGCAAACTGAATAGGATCGCTGTCATCAAGTCCTATTACAAACTTTAGGAAAAGTGAAGAACAAAATGCACCAATCATTGCAGAAATTTCGCTCCAGGCATTTATCCTCCACCAAAACCAGCGAAGAATAAAAACGAGTCCGGTACCTGCTCCAATTGCAATCAAGAATTGCCATGCCCCAACAATTGAATCCATATAAAAAGTAACAATAGCAGACAGGAGCATCAAAATCATTGTAATAAGTTGTGAAAATTTAACATAATGCTTTTCCGTTTTATTCGTTTTTAAGAATCGCCTGTAAACATCATTTACCAAATAACTCGCTCCCCAATTTAAGTGTGTACCAATAGTTGACATATAAGCAGCGGCAAATGCAGCGAGCATCAAACCTCTCAGATAACTTGGCAAATCAGAAATCATTATTCTTATATATCCAGTTTCGGGATCATTGGCAAACGTAGGGTCATTCTGGAATTTGACGACAGCAACCAGCCCAACTATGATCCACGGCCAAGGTCGTAATGCATAATGTGCTACGTTAAACCAAAGTGTTGCCAATAGAGAATTTTTTTCGTCTTTAGCAGAATAAATTCTTTGAGCTACATATCCCCCGCCTCCCGGTTCAGCACCAGGGTACCAGCTTGCCCACCAATTAACTGCTATAAAACAGAAGAAGGTTATCATTGGCATCCAAGCTGAATTTAAATCCGGGATGAATGCAAGAATGGAACCTTGATTTTGCCGAGCAGCATCAAGTTGATTTAATTGAGAAACGAGTGAATCCATTCCGCCAATTTCATGAACAGCAAATAAAGCAAGAGCAATAACCATTCCCATCTTCAAAAAAAACTGAAATAAGTCAGTCCACAATACACCCCATAAACCCGATAAAGTTGAGATAGCTGCAGTTAAAAACATAATACCGATTGCAATAAACAATGCTTCAATTTTAGAGATACCCAATACCATAATCATGATTTTAACAATTGCAAGATTAACCCAGCCCATGATTATTAAATTTATTGGAAGCCCAAGATAAATTGCGCGAAAACCTCTAAGAAAAGCAGCCGGTTTACCTGAATAGCGAATCTCGGCAAATTCAACATCAGTCATAACACCCGCCCTTCGCCATAGTTTAGCAAAGAAAAATACAGTCAGCATTCCGCTGAAAACCATATTCCACCAAATCCAGTTACCTGCAATGCCATTTTTGGCAATTAAACCGGAAACCACCAGAGGTGTATCGGCAGCAAAAGTAGTAGCAACCATGGAAGTTCCTGCTAACCACCAGGCAGCTTTTCCACCGGAAACAAAAAATTCACTAACGCTTGAAGTAGCTTTTTTTCTTAATATCAATCCAATGGCTAGGTTAATAAGAAAGTATAAAGCAATAACAACAATATCTACATATGTTAACTGCATAGAGTACCTTTATAATTTATTTAAAATTAATTTTATCAAGATAAGATGAGCTGAAGTTTTCACATTTAGTTTCCAATCGAATCAAAATAAAGAGCTGCGGCACCTAGAACCGCAATATATTTGTTGGTAGAGACTTCAATCCTGAGTTTATCTGCATAGTTTGCGTAAGGAAATTTATTAATCACATTCCACATTTCATTTTTAAAATATTGGAATGATTCGCTTACTGATCCTCCTAAAACAATAACTTCAGGATCAATTGCAAACATAATCATGCAAATGGCTTCGCCTAAATTTGTTCCGAACTGGGCAAGAATATCGATTGCTTTTCTGTCTCCTAATCCAGCAAGCTCATTAATTTGCATGCCGGATAATCCAAATTCATTTTTAAAGAATTGCCCGCTGCAGTAGTATTCATAATTATGACTTCTAAATGGGATCATTCCGAATTCACCAGCGCCGCAGTTCTTCCCGCTATACAAATGATTATTTATTACAAGTCCGGCTCCTAAACCAGTACCAATTACTAAACCAACAATATCTGAATAAGCTTTCACAGAACCGAATTGTTTTTCTCCAATAACAAAGCAGTTAGCATCATTATTTACTAATACAGGCACTTGGTATTTATTTTCCAGTTTTTCTTTTAGGTGAACTTTTTTCCATGATGGGATATTCTGTACATCAAATACAATTCCCTTTTCTATATCCACAACACCTGGAACACCAATACCAATTCCTTCGACATTTTCATTTTTGAATTTATCTATAAGAGAAAATATATCGCCAATTATTTCAGATTCCGTACCATTTGCTCGAACATTTATTTTTTCTATTCGCTTGATATCATTGTCTTCAACTAAACCGACCCGAATATTAGTACCGCCAACATCAACTCCTAGAACTCCCATTTTTATCCTAACCGTTTAATTTGAGATTGTTTGTCTTTTCTTAAATAGATTTTTTAATGGAACTGTTTCATTAGCAATTAAAGGTTTTGCCCATAGTGAGATGAAAAGTATGTATGCTAACGTTAGATAAATAAACATCATTCCATATCTGAGTCCAAATAAATCACCCAGCCAGCCAATAAATAATTGTACCACTGCACCGCCAATTATTGCTGTACATAAAATTCCAGCAAATGAACCATGATGACTGCTTACAGAATTAAGTGCCAATGAAAAAATTATTGACCACATAACTGACAAAGCAAAACCAACTAAAGGAAAAGAAATTAAAGAAAATTCACTCGGACCAAATAATGCAGAGGATAAAAATATTATTGCCAGAACAACAGCGGTTAATAAAATTTTTCGGCTATCAAAAAGTTTTAATAGTAATAACCCAACTAAGCAGCCAATTGACATCATACCCCAAAACCAACCTACAATAGAAGAACCAATAGTAACAGGATCATAATTATGGTAATCAAATAAAAATTTGGACAGCCAATAAGATACTCCCTGCTCTGTTCCTACATAGGCAAATATTCCAATGAAATATAAAATGACTATTTTCTGTTTAAACAATGTTCTATGCAGCTGCCAGCTTCCAGATTTTTCATCTTCTTTTCTAACTACTTCAGGAAACTTTGAAACAAAAGTCACTATAATCATCAAGAGCAATACGATAGAAAAAATCCAGTACAACGATGTCCACGATAACTGAAGCGAAATAATGTTAGCAAAGATAGATTTTACAAGATTATTATCCCTTTCACTCATGCTGTCCATCAAAAATGTTAAAAACATTGGCGACAAAAATGAAGCGCCGCCAAAAACCAATTGAGCCATAACTGAATTGAAGGCAAAGTGCTCTTCACCCCCCGCCACTCTTAACAAAGGATTTATTGCTACTTGGAGCATAGCCATTCCTGTTCCAAGTAAAAAGAGTGAGATGATAAAAACTATATAGTTTGGAAACAGCGCAAAAAAAGCAGCTCCTAACAAAGCAATTGTAAAAGCCAATAACATTGTATTTTTTTCTTTTACTCGCTCTACAAGCATTCCTGCTGGTATTGAAACCAGCCCGTAAGCAATGAAAAAAGCAAAAGGAAGAAATGATGATAGGGTTAAGCTTAATTGAAAGCTGGTTATTACATTTGGATTTAGCGCCCCAAGAATATTTGTTATGAAAGATATGACAAAGAATACTAAAAATATTAGTGTTACTATAAATGAATTTCTATTCATAACGTTCCTCAATATTCATTTTTATTTTTTGAGCAATTGTTTCTTCATTCAAGAAATCCTTTTATAAACTTATACCAATTCTACTTGTTAGTTCAGTTAAGGATTGTTATTCCACGTTATTTATTTCCAGTTTATTTCCGCAAGGATGGTCATTGAGGCAATATTATCAATTATTTTTTACATGCGAAATATAATATTATTATTAATGCTATCTGCATTCGGTTCAATTCAGTTTTTTAAATTACGAGCAGATGAAATTCAACATTTAATTATCACCAAAGTTAAATTAAAGCAAAGAATCTCCGTCTTTTTAAATAAGTCTGTAGCGCAAAGCAAAATCTTTCCATCAATCTTTATAAATTTCGCAAGTAAGATTATAGAGTATTAACT
>JACAFC010000167.1 GCA_013388515.1 Ignavibacteriaceae bacterium
TAACAAGGCAGTGGTAATTCACGAGGATACCTTAACTGCAGGATTTGGGGGAGAAGTAGCATCTCTAATAAATGAGTTTTGTTTTGAACATTTGGATGGGCCTGTAAAAAGGGTAGCCGCAAAGGATTCGCACATTCCATATTCACCAATCCTTGAGAATGAAATTTTACCAAATCGTTCTAGAATCTATCGAGCAATTAAAGAATTGTTAGAATATTAATCCGAAAGATTTTTTATGCAAATTATAATGCCCAAAATGGGTGAAAGCATTAATGAAGGTACGGTTATCAAATGGCATAAGAAAGTAGGAGATGCTGTCAACCGCGATGAAATAATTTTTGAGATAAGCACAGATAAGGTTGATACAGAAATACCTTCACCCTCCAATGGCATTTTATCCGAGATTTTTGTTCATGAAGGTGAGACTGTAGAGGTTGGAACCATTGTTGCAACATTACAAACACATGATTTATCCGAAAATGAAGAATCAGTTATTCGAGAAAGCAGATCAGAAAATAATATTAACATTTCTATGCATGATCTAATAGGCCAAAATATCCCTCATGCAGCCCAAATCGAAAGGGAGTACATAGAAATAATAATGCCTAAGATGGGTGAATCTGTAATGGATGGGACAATTATCAAGTGGCATAAAAAAGTTGGTGAACAAGTTAAAAAGGATGAAATTTTATTTGAAATAAGTACTGACAAGGTTGACACTGAAATTCCTTCTCCAGAGGATGGTATTTTATCGGAGATTTTGGTAAGTGAACAGCAGACGGTGGAAGTTGGTACCATTGTCGCTAAATTAAAATCTTCTACTAAATCCGTTACAGGTTATTCGCAGAAAAATTCAGATGATCTGGAGGGCGGAAGTGAGCAAAAAACTGATGAAAAAAATCTTGAACTAAATGAGAATAGAAAAGAAACAGCAGATGCAGCAGCCAAAACCAAACGATTTTATTCTCCACTAGTTTTAAGCATTGCTCAAAAACAAAATGTTTCGTTTGAGGAATTAGAAAACATTGATGGAACTGGTATTGCTGGAAGAGTAACAAAAAAAGATATTCTTGAATATCTTGAAAAAAGAACTTTAGGAAGGATTACTAAAGGTAAAACAGAAACTAAACATACATATCAGCCTCCAGCAGAACCATTTGAGAATAAGGCAATCCCTTCATCTGAAGGAGTGCAAAAAATTGAAATGGATAATATTAGGCTTAAGATAATGCAGCACATGGTGAAGAGTAGAGATACTTCGGTACATGTTACTGGTCTTATCGAAGTTGATATGAGTAAGGTGCATAATTTTATTAAAGTCAAAAAAAATGAATTGCTGCAGAAAGAGAATGTTAAACTAACATACATGCCGTTTGTAGCTCATGCTGCTATTAAAGCTATTAAAGAGTTCCCTCTGATTAACTCTACAATTGAAGGAACAACAATTTATCAAAAGAAATTTGTTAATTTAGGAATTGCCGTGGCACTTGAACCAACCGGGTTAATTGTTCCCAATATCAAAAATGCTGAGGATAAAAATATCGTTGGATTGGCAAAATCAATTACAGATTTGGCTAACCGTGCAAGAACTAAGAAATTAACTCCCGATGATGTTTCTGGTGGAACGTTTTCGATAACTAACTATGGTGTTTTTGGGACATTGTTCGGTACTCCTATTATAAATCAACCTGAAGTTGCAATACTTGGAGTTGGCGCTGTTCAGAAAAAACCTGTTGTATTAGAACTTGATGGTGTAGATACAATCGCAATTAAACCGATTATGGCTGTAACTTTGTCACATGACCATCGATTAATTGATGGAATGCTAGGGGGAAGATTCTTAAAATTTGTCAAGGATTCCCTCGAAAATTTTGATGGAAGAATTTATTAAGGAAAGAGAATCATTTGATAAATCAATTTCAAAAAGCTTATAAAGAAAAAGTTGAAAAGGAAAAAATTCCGCTTGGCAAAAGGCCAGATTGGCTCAAAGTTAAATTACCTTCCGGATCAAACTATTCTGATGTTAAAGACTTAATGAGGAAGCAAAAACTTCACACTGTGTGTGAAGAAGCTAAATGTCCTAATATTGCCGAGTGCTGGAATCATCGAACTGCAACTTTTATGATTTTGGGTGATACTTGTACACGCAGTTGTGGTTTTTGTAATGTTAAATTGGGCTTACCCAACGAATTGGATTTAGAAGAACCAAAACGCGTAGCTGAATCTGTACAAGAACTAAACCTTAGGCACGTTGTTATCACTTCAGTAAACCGTGATGAGCTTGAGGATGGAGGTGCGTCCATTTTTTCTGAAACAATTAAATTGATTAGAGGAAAAATGCCGCAGACTACCATTGAAATTTTGATCCCAGATTTTAAGGGAAGCGAGGATGCATTTGGTGTTATTATGCAAAATCCTCCGGATATTCTAAATCATAATCTTGAAACAGTGCCACGCTTATATTCTGTAGTAAGACCTCAGGCTAAATATGAGAGAAGTCTGAACTTAATAAACTGGTTCAAGCAAAGAAATCTTAAAACTAAAAGCGGGATAATGGTAGGAATTGGTGAGAAACCAGAAGAAGTACTTAACCTTATGAAGGATTTGGTTAACTCTGGCTGCGATATTCTTACAATTGGTCAATATCTCCAACCTACAAAAGTTCATTTACCGGTGGATAGATTTGTCCCTCCTGAAGAATTTAAAATGTATAAAGAAAAGGGGCTAAAAATGGGATTTAAGGTAGTAGAATCATCACCATTAGTTCGAAGCTCTTATCATGCTGATGAGCATGCTAGAGCAGTATTCTAATTGTAAAGTACCGGTCAATTAGATAACTTTGGGCTGAAATTTTATTCTATTTTCTTCAATTTCACGATCAATATTTCTTAATGAAAAAAGCGATCTTATTCTTTAGTTATTATTATTTAACAGCATTATTTACAAGCAGTTATGCTCAAATAACTGATAACAAGTTAAATAAGATCCTCACCGATGACAATTCAAAATACACTAATATTGGAAATGCAGGTCTTACCGTTACCAATTTTGGGACTTATGGTCATGGATTTGCACTTTGGCCGCAGCAGCCTTCTGCAGAGTATCCATTGGGCAGCGGCATTGAACATATTTTTGACGGCGGACTATGGATAGGCGCCTTTGTAGCAAATGATTCTTTGGGTAATGGTAAAAGTGGGCCTTTTGTAACTACTGGAGCTGTTGACGCCTCATCATTAGCTGCCAAAGGCGGGGGTTTTGAGTTTACCAATGCTGCAGGTGAAAAAGTACTTGAAAGATCATCACTGCTTGATTCCCGGTTTTATAGTCCCGATGCTATTTCTCATCAGGATTTTACAATGGATTTTGTGGACACAAACCTTACTTGGGAAAATGGGGAATTAATTGAAAATCATATTCCTCTAGGCATTGCTGTTCATCAAGAATGTTATGCTTGGAATTTCCCTTTTGCAGATTTCTTTGTCATCATGAATTATTCAATCAAGAACGTGAGTAAAAAATATCTTGACAGCGTTTACGTTGGTTTATGGACAGATGCAGTGGTTAGGAATACAAGAATTACCTCTCCAAGATCTGGGGGGTCATTTTTTAATAAAGGCGGGAATGGTTTTTCTGATTCTATGAGTATTGCTTACGAATTTGATGCCACTGGTGATGTAGGTTTTTCAGATAGTTATATTGGAATTCAGTACCTTGGTTCAACTCCTTCTCTTAGCAAAAATTTTCTAGTTGGAATAGATACCATACCTTCTGTTAATTTTACCTCATGGCAATTTAGAAACACTGACGATCCCAATTTTTTTGCCCCTCAAACTGATCAAGATAGATATCTTAAACTCCAAGGTTATTTTGATCTTGGCGGAAATAATAGATTTGGGAAGGGAATTAATCCTTCTACACTTCAACTATCCTCAAACAGATCTATTCTTATTTCATCCGGTCACTATGAATCAATTGCTCCAGGCGATTCGATAAACGTTGTGTTCGCTATAGTCTTTGCAAAGAAATTCGGTACGGATCCAGCATCGCTGGATTCGAAGGAACAAAAATTCAATTTATTTAACAATGCGGAATGGGCTTTGCGTGCTTATTACGGCGAGGATAGAAATCGTAACGGTATTTTGGATTTGGGTGAAGACGGAGACGCTAACGGAAAAATTACCCGTTATATTTTACCAGCTCCACCAGATATTCCTGTTGTTAAAGTAATACCATATTCAACAAAAGCTGAAATTTATTGGGATCGCCGTGCTGAATTAAGTGTCGATCCTATCTCGGGTAAAAAAGATTTTGAAGGATATAGAATATATAGAACTCAAACCGGTTTTGATATTAACAACGTTCAGAATACCATAGAATCACTGACCTTGCTTGCTGAATTTGATAGCACTTCAAATGATATTGGGTTTAACTCTGGTTTTAATTTCATAAAATTGGATGAACCGGTTACTTTCGCTGGCGATAACACAGAATATTGGTACAAATTTGAAGTTGATAATCTTATGAATGGCTGGCAATATTTGTTCTCAGTTACGGCATTCGACAAAGGTGATGAGGAAAATAATTTATCTAGTTTGGAATCGAGCTTACTCTCAAACCTAAATAGAATTTTACCCGGAACACTTCCTAATGACCAAGAAAAACTTGAAATTGGAGTATATCCTAACCCATATTATGGTAATGCAATCTGGGACGGTCCTTCAGAAAGATTAAGAAAAATATATTTTTTTAATTTGCCTTCCGAATGCGAAATAACCATTTATACACTTTCGGGAGATATTGTGAAAAGAATGGAGCACAACTCAGAAAATAGTGGATCCAACATCAGATGGTTTGAACAATACGCTGGAAATAGCAAAGAGACGTTTTCCGGTGGTGAACATGCTTGGGATTTAATATCCGATGAAGATCAAGCTATTGCGACTGGGTTATACCTTTTCACTGTAAAGAATAAAAAATCCGGCAACATTAAGACCGGAAAGTTTTTAGTAATAAAATAAAATGGAGCTCAAATGAAAATTAAATTTCTTTTACTTTTTCTCTTTTCTCTTGCAATAAATGCATATACGCAAAGTGAATATCCTTTAGTGACAATTCAGGATATTCAATATATACCTGATTCTCTGCTTGGTTCAGATAGACCTTCACCATTAAATGGTGATACTGTAAGAGTTCAAGGTATTGTTATGGTTAGACCGGTAATTCATCCTGATACAAGCAGAGGTGTCATCATTTCAGCCGGAGCAAGGTGGTCGGTTTACATTCAAGATCCAAATGGTGGTTTGTTTGGCGGATTAAATATCTTGCAGCAGGATACTTCGAGTGCGGGTGTTCAAAATACATTTATGGATTTGATAGACACTGCTCAAGTAGTTGAGTTTACCGGTGTTATAGCAGAGTTCTCAAACAATACAACTCAAATGAATATTCTGACTAATCCGCCAGTGCCTGTTCAAATTATAAGTTCCGAATCCAAACGTCCCGATCCTATAGAAATAACACTTGAAGAATTCTTTACACCTGAAGGAAGTCATTCCTTTAAAGCAGAAAAATATGAAGGGATGTATGTTATTGTTAGAAATGTAATTACATCAGACAGGCAATCAAATGGTAACTACAAAATAAATGATGGAGCAGGGCATTCTGCCTCTATCTATAATCAATCAAGATACTATAAAACCGGCAGCAGCGGGATAATTCCTGGTTATCAACCGCCGCTGGATGGTTCATTTATATCTTACATTAGAGCAATTGTAACAACACGAACAGATGGATATTATTTAGTTCCATTGTACCCTGGTGATGTAGGACCTATCACATCTTCTCCTCCAATCATCTCAAATATTCGAAGAAATTTGTCTCTAGTTGGACCAAATGAACCGGTTGAAATATCAGCTTCTGTTAGAGATCTAGACGGAAGTGTAACTGAAGCAAAATTGTTTTACAGCGTTAATGGCGGTGCTGTTGATTCTATAGCTATGAATAGATCGATAGATGATTCACTAGTTTATTTGGCAACTATTCCTGGAGTTGGTGATTCAGCTCTGGTTGATTA
>JACAFC010000125.1 GCA_013388515.1 Ignavibacteriaceae bacterium
TCCCACACCTCTTCACCCGAATTAGGATTATTATGTTCAAGCACTCGCAGCAGCTCACCGCTTGATGTATAAATTCTAATTTTACATTCAGCCGGCAAATTTGAAAAAACTATATAATTCTCCGTTCCGGCTGTTGGAAATCCTGATACTTCTTTAAATGGATTTGGAAATACTTTCACATTAAGAGCGTTGGGTGATGGACTTCGTGTTGCAGTTATTGCTGATTCGTTTCGATTGGTCAGCCAACTTTCATTTCCGGCACTATCAACTGAAGTAACAGCGTAAAAGTAACCTGCACCTAAGCTGATAGTTTGATCTTCATAAACCGACAAATTATTTTGTGAATCATAATATCTTGTTACATCTGTAGATCGCTTTGGATCGATTCGTCTAATCATTGTAAATGGTCCAATGAATGATCTATCACTTCGATAGATTTTATATTCTCGAAAATTAGATTTTCCTGAAATTGGATTTATCCAATCACTCTCAATAGGTTTCCAGGCAAGTGCAATAGTTTTATTTGATGGCAGTGCATAAATCTCAATTTGTGGTGATGGCGGCGGTACGGCTGAAACTTGGTAATTATTTTGAAATAAGTTAGCAGCTCTATCAATTGTATTTTTTAATGAATCTAATCCTTCTGGTAATAACGCCTGTGAACTTAATCCTTTCAGAGCATTTTCTATTGATATACCGTTTACAGCTTCTACAGTTACAATTTTTACTGAAGAGTTTGGAGCTAAATTATAAGGCCCTGCGCTTAATAAAATGAATGGAGTAAGATGGTCGCCTGCATTTGCTTGCAGTGTTCTATCACTGCCGCTTAAAATATTATAAAGATTTTGTGAATTTGAACTCTGAATAGTAAAAAACTTTTCATTGTTCAAAAGCTGAGCCCAAAAAACATTGGACGGCTGCGGTCGACCATCCGAAGCAGGATCTGCGAAAAGCACTGCAACTCCGGCATAACCAGTTGTTCTCAATTCACCAGCCGATTCCCAGAAATTTCCAATATCCGTAGGCAGACTAAAATTTGGTGTGTCATCCCAAATATAAATCAACTTCCGTGTTGAATCGTAACCGACTAATTCATCAGTTCTATTAAAGTCATCTCCCCAGCCGTTGTGTACAACAAAATCCTGGTAACTTGGTCTAGTCAAGTTTGGGAATCCAACATAGACATCATTTACAGCAGCCGCACTCTCATTCTTAATTATGTATTCACAGATAACAAAATTATTAAGTAAAGGAAAACTCCAAACGCGGCTTTTCCTTTGTACGGAGATGTTTTCAGTTGTCTTCCACTTTGCAGTAATTATTTGTTCAGCTTCTGCAGCATTATATGATGATGAACCTAAAAAATTCTCTTCCTTTATAATTGTTTCAAAAGTTCCATTATCCACAAAATTGAAGGGGCCATTTTCCGTAAAGAAAACTGAACCGTCCAATCTCTTCCCGCCAATCCACATTCCCGAACCAACAGAATATGAGCGCTGATCATCCTTATTCATTAAGTTTGGTCCACCAGGCCAATCCATGCTTGGATAATACTCAAAACGATTGGTTGGATTTGGGGCTCCGATTGTACCATTATCTTTCATGGTTTCCCAAAGGTTTCCCCTATCATGAATTTTAAAGTCGGCATTCCTTACCTGAGAATATGCAATTGAAATTAATAGCAACTGTATTAGATAAATTTTTTTATTCATATTTGTTTTCCAATCTCAATATCTAGAAAGAATACTTAAACCCCAGGTAAAAGCGGCGTTTATCATAATAATTTTGCCAGCTTATATCATAACCAGCAGCATCAACAGTTTTTATTTCACCGGATTCCACATAATCTTTGGTTGCATTTGCATCAAATACAACATCACCATAAGAGCGCAAATTTTTTGTGTTGAAGAGATTTGTAATCTGAAGATAAATAATAAATTCATGTGAGCCTGATATTCTAATCATCTTATCTATTTTTAGATCAACATTATGACTTACTGGGTATCTATAATTATCATAGGTATCTGGCGGATCATTTGGCTGCAAATAAGTAAATGTTTGCCCGCTTACAAATCTGTACAAAATGCTAAGGCTTGTCCCATCCAATAGCGTATTTAATATTGTGCTTTCGTCATATTTTGGATAACTAAGAAATAAATTTGCTCTAAAAATATGCGGACGACTGAAACTTCTCTCTGTTGGAATTCTTTTGTTGACTTCAGTATCCCATTCATAAGTTGCATTGCCATTGGCATCATAAGTAATTCGTTTAGGGCTTGCCCTGCCGGAAGTTGATCTTGAAAAACTGTAATTCAAATCAATGTTAATTACCTTGCTAAAAAGTGAGCGAAGAGAAATTTCAAACCCTCTTGAATCACCATAATCTCCTGTAAAGTAAGCAGCATAAGATTGGTTAGGCGAAATCTGATTTCTGAATGGATCATACCCTCGAACTGCTCTATCAAAAAGTCCTACTCTTTCTTCGGTTTGATCAAAAACATCTTTATAAAAAGCAGTAACATCTAAAACTGCAATATCTTCGAAGTTGTGCTTAATACCTGCTTCGAACATTATTGTTTTTTGAGGTTTAAGCGGTTCAGGTGTGTATGCGACAACTCTCTCCGGATCACCATCATTGGATGGAATATGCCTTGGAGCTCTGCCCTCTTGTTGAGCAAGATTTCTTTCTGCAATTATCTGTTCAACTAAATTCACAGGTCTGAAGTAGAGGAACTCAAACATTTGATCTAACGGCGGCATTTGATAGTAGTGACCGTAATTAAAGTGAAGTAATGAATTTTCTGTAATGGGGAATGAAACACCAAAACGCGGGCTTAACATACCATATGTTCTTGCAGGAGTTCTTTTTTTATTAAGTACATTTTCAAAGGAATATTTTACATGTCCAAGTGAATCAACTTGATCGAGATCCGGATCTTTTGCTGGATTGTAAATGGGATCTATAGCAAGATTGAAATAGTTTGTTCTTTCAAACCACAATCGGTTGGGGTCAAAGTAATCAAATCGCAATCCAACATTTAATATCATGCTTTCAAATTCCATTTTATTCTGGACATAAAAAGCAAATTGTATTGGATGATAAGTTTCGTTTAAGCCTCTATTTATCCAATCATCAAGATTGTCAGTGAACGAAGGCAACCTCCAACTCTCCTTTTCCGAATAAGTATTATACCGAAATTCAAATCCGGTTTTCAAAAGATTGCTTGAATTAAATTGCCAATTAAGATTGCCGACTAAAGAAATATCCCCTGATACAATATTATTTTTTATAATGGGTGAATATTGATCAAAAGGTTCGCCCTCGAAGCCATCATAACGCATAAAGCCAAAAAGTGTTGGATTTTTACTTCTCCCAAGTTCAGTATATTCACTAGGTCCCTCTTTAAACTCAATGTTGTACGTACTCAATTTAACTTCGTAGAATAAATCATCGTTCAAAACGTGCGTAAACAATCCTGAAAGACTCCAGTTGTAAGTATCAATTAATGAACCCCAACCGCGATAGTATTTTGCTTGACTTGTGAAATCACCATTTTCCTGAAGTGTTGAATGAGCATCATGGTTATATGATCCATTTAATCTCAGCCGAACATTTTTTCCTCGTGTTGATAAATTGGCAAAGAAATTTTCTGTATTTCTTGTTGATCTTGGATGAGGTAAGGTATATGCCTGCCGCTTAAACTGAGATGAAATAAAAAATTTTAGAGGCATGTCTTGAACAGATATCAGCGGACCACCAAAACTTGCGTATAAAGTATGATCGGGAATTGTGCGGTAGTCATATATTTGCCGCTGACGATATGGTGTCCACCAAGCTGGATCTAGAGAGCCATCTGGCAGTGTATTGTCAATGAATTCCTTTTGCGATTTTGGATCATAAAGATAGTTGCCAAAATGATGCTGCCCTGGAAACCCGTAAATGTAATCTACTGAAGCATTGAATTTATCGGCTCCTTCTTTAGTAACAACACTTATCACCCCGGATTGAGCCTCACCATATTCTGCAGTGAATCCACCGGTCATTATTTGAACTTCCTGAATAGAATTCATATTAAGATTGGTAAATGAACCTCCCCAATCGGCTCTTCCGTTCACAAGAGATGCAGTTCTAACACCATCAAAAAACCATTTTATTTCGTCTTGGCTTCCACCTCGTATTGAATATCTTGTCTCACCTCTGCCAGCAGAACCTAGCCCACCAACAACAGGAATTGGATCGAAGAACACTCCGGCTTGAACAAACAATCCTTCTTTTGCATCAGTTACAGGCAATCTTATAATTTCTTCACCACCTAAGAATTGAATACTGGCAGTAACATCTTTCTGAATAACCGGTCTTTCCGCAATTACGACAACTTCACCTCCAATATCTAGAGTAGTTTCCTCAAGATGTGCATCAATTCTAGTTGTTAGCTCTGCTCTAACTTTTACATCTCGAACAATAAAATCCTTAAAGCCAATCATTGAGAATTTAACAGTGTACTCTCCCGGAGGAACTTGAAGAATAAAATACTCCCCATTAATATTTGTAGCTGATCCATAGTTTGTACCAACAACAATAATGTTTACACTTGGAAGTTTGTCTCCAGTTTTTTTGTCGAAAACAACTCCTTGAATTTTACCGGTTACTCCAGCAAATAAATTAGCAGCAAGAACAATTACCAATAGAGCAATATTTAGTATGTACTTTCCAATTTTATAAAACGATGTTTCTATTTTAATAAGATAAAAATTTATTAATGCCATATTACACCTAGTTTTAAAGAGAATTTCATTCTTTTAATCCGCTCATCAAAAAACCTTGAATAAAATATTTTTGGAACACGAAAAAAATAACCAGCATCGGCAGCATCATTAACATAGATGCAGCCATTAACAATGACCATTCGGTAACATATTGCCCAACAAACATTCCCAGTCCTAATGCAATTGTACCCTTTGCTTGATCAGACAAATAAATCAAAGGCCCAAGGAAATCATTCCATGTAAACATAAAAGTAAGAATTGCAACGGTAGCAAGAGCAGGTTTAGCATTTGGTAAAACTATTTTCCAATATATTTTAAATTCAGAGCAGCCATCGATTCTTGCAGAATCAAGAAGATCTTTAGGAATTGAGAGAAAAAATTGTCTGAGTAAAAATATATTGAAAGCTCCGCCGCCAAGAAAAGCAGGTAAGGTAAGCGGCTTGAAACTATTCAGCCAGCCAATTTCTTTGAAGAAAACAAAAACAGGAATCATTATAACCTGAATTGGAAGCATCATAGTTGCAATTAAAACAATAAATAAAAAATCTCTGCCAGGCCATTTTAAGCATGCAAAAGAATATGCAACTAATGAACTTGAAAGTACTGTTCCTGTTATTGTAATTGCAGAGATAAAAACTGAATTCTTAACATAAAGGAGAAATGGTATTCTATCAAAGACTTTTGTGTAATTATCCCAATGAAAAGTTTCGGGAATCCATTGCGGCGGAATAGTAAAAATTTGAGCATCACCTTTTAGTGAAGTTGTTAGAATCCACAAAAATGGTATAATGAAGAACAAAGCAAATAACGAAAGCAGAATGTAAATAGAAATATTTTTTACTGAACTTTTTATTGTTTGATTTTTCATCTTATCATTCCTTCGTAATGAACCCACTTCTTGCTCAATCTGAATTGAATGATTGTTATAATCAAACTAATTATTAAGAGAAGCCAAGCCAGAGCTGATGCGTATCCCATTTCGAAATCATTAAATGCTTTATTATACAGATAAAGATTGTAAAACATTGTTGAGTTTAATGGTCCTCCCTGAGTCATTATATAAGCTTCAACAAACACCTGCAGAGAAAAAATTATTTCAAGAACAGACCAGAGAAACAAAACAGGCGACAGCATTGGGATGGTAACATTTCTAAATCTCGCCCACCAACCACCACCGTCAATATCTACTGCTTCATAAAGATGTTTTGGAATTCCTTGGAGTGCGGCTAAAAATACCAGCATCCTTCCACCGCCAATGGACCAGATACTCATTAAAACTAAAGATGGTTTAGACCAATTTGGGTCTAGCAGCCAAAGCGGTCCAGGTATTCCTAAATATGCTAGGAATGAATTCAATAAACCATATTGTGGATTGAACATCCATAGCCAAACAACAGAAAGGACAACACCTGTAACAATAGATGGGATGAAATAAATAGTCCTGAAAAATTTAACACCCTTTACAGCATTATTTACAAGCACAGCTAGCAACAATGAACCAAGAATGCAAAGTGGAACTCGTAGAAACGTGTATACTAATGTGTTGTTGATTGATGTCCAGAAATATGGATCTTCAAAAATGAGTTTTTCATAGTTTCCGAGACCGATGAATTGCGGGATACGAAGTACGTCGTACCTGCACATACTATAATAAAGGGACATTATCATCGGGTACAAACCAAAAATGATAAAACCAATAAACCATGGCATCATGAATAACAATCCAAATATGGATTGCTGTTTACTTAACTTATGTTTCTTGAAATTTATCATAGTGTTAGTAATTCAACTGCACATTTCTGCTTACATAATTATCATATTCAATAATTTCGTTAAGATGGGCTTGGATTATTCTCTCTGCTTGTGCTAACGCATCAGATGGTGATTGCAGCTTGTGAATCACTCTCTCTTGTGCACCCATGTATTCTCTCCAGAAAACATCATGTGCCAAAGGAACGATTGCTGGCGTTTTACTATGTTCAAGTAAATCAACAAAAATTTTATTAGATGAATTTAGTTCTAAAAATTTAGGGTCGTTAGCAGCTAATTTATTAGAGGGGAATAAAAGTTCTTTTTGGCGTTCTGCTTCAGCAAGCTGAATATTTTTTTGCACAGCAAACTTCATGAATTCCCATGCAGCTTCTTTATTTTTTGCACCTCGCGGGATGGCAAACCACCAGCTGCCAGTTGAAGATACCGGTTTAACTCCTTGGAATGTGGGGATATCTGCAACACCATATTCTAAATTTTTATTATATAGCTTTATCTGATCCGGGAAAGAATTGTCAAGAATCATCATCGCTAATTTTTCAGAAATAAAACCGTGCTGATCCGCAAAACCAAAACCAGCAGTAAATGCCGATACATCCTTTAATTTATATTCATCATAAAAACTAGCAATCCAATTAAATGCATCAATTGTTGGCTTTTCATTCAGATTCACCTCTCTCCCGTCATGTGAAAGCATTTGTGCACCAAGTTCCCATGCCATCAAAACCGAAGTCTGAATATTTCCATATGTAGGAACAAAACCCATTTGGGTAAAATTTCCCTTATCATCTTTCTTGGTCAATTTTGCTGAATATTTTAGCACTTCATTCCAAGATGTTGGCGGTTTCTCAGGATCTAATCCGGCATCCCGAAATAGTTTTTTATTGTAGAAGAAAGCATAAGAATTTGAGTAGAGAGGCAATGCATATACTTTATCTTTGAATCGCATCTCATTCCATAATGCAGAGAAGAAAATTGTAGAATCGAATGAATCTCTATGAATAAAATCATCTAGGGGAGTAAGCGCCAATCGGGTTGCCCATTTTGCAACAGGA
>JACAFC010000209.1 GCA_013388515.1 Ignavibacteriaceae bacterium
GAATTAAGATATAAAATTAAATCTGATGGGTATAAAGTTAGAATTTACGTACCATTTGGTAAAGACTGGTATGCATATTCAATTCGCCGTCTAAAAGAAAATCCTCAAATTGCTGGTTATGTTTTCAAAAATATCTTTTCATTCGGCAAATGAATGTCTTAGGTATCGAAACTTCATGTGATGAGACTTCAATTGCGATAATTAGGGACGGCTTACTAACTGCAAATTTAATTTCATCTCAAGACTTTCATTCAAAATTTGGTGGGGTAGTCCCAGAATTATCAAGCCGTGCACACCTGCAAATTATTATCCCTTTGCTTAAAAATGCACTGGTTAAATCTAATTTAAAGTTGAATGAAATTGATTTAATTTGTGCAACTGCAGGCCCTGGTTTAATTGGAGCTTTGTTAGTAGGATTAACTTTTGCAAAAGGATTAGCATATTCTCTCAGTAAGCCATTCATAGCTGTTAACCATATCGAAGGACATGTATTCTCCGGTTTTTTAATGGCTGATAAACCTGAATTTCCGATGTTGACTCTCGTTGTTTCAGGTGGACATACTATTTTATTGCTGGTTGAAAGCTTTACACAAGTTAAAAAGTTAGGATCTACAGTTGATGATGCTGCTGGTGAGGCATTCGATAAAGTATCCAAGCTGTTAGGTTTTGGCTATCCAGGTGGACCTCAAATTCAAAAAGCAGCATCTAAAGGAAAAGCAACAGCTCTTACGTTTCCAGTAGCGGAATTAAAGGATCCCTACAACTTTTCATTTAGCGGTCTTAAAACTGCTGTCCTGCGGCATATCCAAAATAACTATAAAAATGTTGATGCAATTCCTGAACAGGAAAAGAACGATATTGCATTGTCCTTTCAGATTGCTGTCATCAAAGCTTTAACAATAAAGTTAGAGAAAGCACTTAAAGAATTTGATGTAAATTCTGTTTCGGTAGTTGGTGGTGTAGCTGCAAACCATGAATTAAGAATTTCAGTTGAAAAAGTTGTAAAAAAATATAACAAAAATTTGGTGATTCCTGATTTAGAATATTGCGGAGATAATGCAGCAATGATTGCATTTCGAGGTCAAAAATTATTCGAAGCCGGTATAGTACACGATTTAAGTTATACCCCTTTCCCAAGTTTGAATCCACAACATTTCTCGTGATTAAAATTTATAAGCACAATACTTATTTTTATGATTAAAATATTAACCGTAATAAAGTGAAAATCCTCAAGCTCCTAACTCCAAAGCAGTATATTGTTGTTGTATCGTTTTTCTTTATCGTGTTGATAACTCTTTATTATATTTTTTTCACAGGAAATTACTTTTCTGGAGCTTCACCAAGAAGATTTGAAATAAAAAGAGGTGAAACACTAAATTCTATTACGGAAAAATTATTTTCAGATGGAATTATTCCTAACAAAACCAACTTTAAAATCGCTGCGTTTATTTATGGAGCGGAAAAAAAAATCAGAGCAGCTAGGTATTATATCCCTAATGGACTTAATTATCTAGAATTAGTTGAATTATTTTTATGGGGCAAAGCTGATTATCTGCGTTTAATAAAAATATATGAAGGTTCCACTATCCACTCAACAGCAGCAAGTTTAAAATTAGATGCGCTAATCGATTCAACATATTTCGTTCAAGTTGCAACTTCAAAACAATATTTAGATTCATTGGGAATTTTTGCTGAGAGTGTTCAAGGATATCTTCTGCCTGGGGAGTATTATATTTATGAACGAAGCAATCCACGTGAAGTAATAAATTTAATATTTGCTGAGTTTTCCAAATTCTTTAATAATTCTCTTGCAAAATTTTCCAAAGATCAGCAATATTCACTGCACGAATTGGTTACTCTTGCCTCTATCGTTGAGGGAGAGACAAATAAAGAATCCGAGATGCCAATTATAGCGGGAGTTTATTTTAATAGATTGAAGAAAAGGATGAAATTACAAGCAGATCCTACCATTCAGTTTCTCCAAAAGAATGGATGGAAGAGATTGAACCATAGTGATCTCAATATAGAAAGTCCCTATAATACCTATAAATATTTTGGTTTGCCGCCAGGTCCAATTAATAATCCAGGCAAGGCAGCGCTGAAAGCAGCATTCACACCAGAAAAGCATAATTATCTTTTCTTTGTTGCTGATGGAACTGGAGGGCACAAGTTTGCTGAAAATTATTCTAAACATCTTAAATTTGTAAAAGAATACAGGACATGGCTACGATCGCAACAATAAAACCAAAACACTTTCTCTTTTTGATCATTGCGTTACTAATGTCAAATTGTGCTAATCAATTGCCGCCGGGAGGTGGTGAGATTGACAAAATACCACCTCATATTGAAGAAATATATCCTCCCGAAGGCACTATTAATTTCAATGAGGATTATTTTGAAATTGGTTTTTCTGAATATGTTGAGAAGCGGTCGGTTAAAGAAGCAATTTTCATATCACCGGCAGTTGAGGGTGAACTTGAGTTGGATTGGAGCGGGAAATTTGTAAGAGTTTATTTCCCCGACACATTAAAGCAAAATATTACTTATGTTGTTACTATTGGAACCGATGTTGTAGATTACAACAATAAAAACAATATGGCAGAAGCTTATTCATTCACTTTTTCCACAGGACCTGAAATAGATAAAAGAATAATTACCGGAAAAGTATTTGATGAGAAACCGCAAGGTGTGCTTTTGTTCGCCTACTTACTTAAGAATGGAAATCCAAATCCACTGGAGGTTAAACCCGACTATATTTCACAGGCTTCGGCAAATGGTGATTATAAATTAGCAGGTTTGTCTGCAGGAAATTATAGAATTTTTGCTGTAAGAGATGAACTTAGGGATCTCTTATTCCAACCAGATCAAGATCAAATTGGTTTTCCATCTAAAGATGTTAAACTTGAAGAGGCTGATTCTCTATTCACTGGATTAGATTTTATACTTACTAAAATTGATACTGTTAAACCAAGATTGCTTACTGCAACCATGACTGATAGAGATCATATCCTTTTAAATTTTAGTGAAGAGTTAAATCACGAAACTTTTTTCCCCAAAAACTTCTTCTTGATTGATTCTACAGCAAACAGAAAAGTAGAAATGCTGTATGCCTTTAAAGGAAACACAAAACCATCAGAAATGGTAGTGGTTCCTAGTGAAACTTTACCGATTCAAAATACTGTTTATCTCTTTGTTGATTCGATTAAAGATGTAAACGGAAATGTCTTCACGAATGATTTTGTTCAAGTTACATTAAGTGATAAACCCGATACAACTAAAATCGAATTGTTTAATTCAACGCCAGCAGAAGGTAGTAAAGATGTAGATTTTTTATCGTCAAACTACAATTTCCGATTTAACGATGCATTTAATTACAATCTTGCTTTAACAGGCGTAAAATTTACAGATACATCGCAAATGAAAATTCCATTTGATATTAAATTTCCGGATAATGCCTCCATCAACATTACACCTCTTATTCGTTTAGAAGCATCGAAAGAATATATAATTGGAATAGATTTTTCAAAATTGAGAGATAAAAGTGGAAACTTTACAGATACTATTTACAAATATGAATTCAAGACTATTAGCGGCCTTGATTTTACAGGTGTGAATGGAATTTTGGATTATCCAGGTGAAAAAAAGAATCTGCAACTTGAGTTACATAGCTTGGATAAAGCCGAGAAAAAATATTCTATTAGTCCGAGAGAAAATAAACAATTTTCTTTTGAAAGAATTTTGCCTGGTAAATATTTGTTATTTGCATATGCTGATGCGGACAGCAATAAACAATTTTCAGAAGGAGGAATTACTCCATTTAAATTTTCTGAAGAATTTACCTTTCATTCTGATACACTAAATCTTCGTGCGCGATGGATTGAAACAGATGTTAGGTTTAAAATCAACAAGTGACTTTTTTACTAAATAGGTTAGAAAAACTAAGCTGGCGGGTAATGTTATTAATTTAATCTCTCTTTATAAACTGTTTACGAACTTCCATTCCTTTTCTAACTTTTTCTTTATGGTTTTTAACAACAGCTAGGCATAATTTTTCACCCCGTATCTCTATTATCTGAAGTGAAGAGATATTGGTATCACCAAAACCAATGAACTCTCCAGAGGTTGGATCAAATAAAGAGTCGGTTTTAGTATAAATTATTAACTCATCGTTAACTTTTATTCCGCTGCTTGAACCCAAATTGACAAATGCCTCACCGCTTTCTTCATCATAGGTTAAGATAAATCCTTTTTTTATTTCAACCTTGAATTCAACGCTATCCAAAGAGTTTTCAGTTTTGGATTTCTGAGTAATAGATTTTTGATTGGTGCGCAGTAAATCTTTGCTCGATTTTTTTATATCCGACATTAAATCTCCACAAAGTTGAAACATTGCTTCTCCAACTATGGTTTTATTAAACTCTTCACTTCCGAATCTAATGGAATTTAATGTTAAGTATTGCTTCTTCTCATCGGATTGTGATCCGAAAAGATTAAGCCCTAATCCCTTATTACTAATTGAACTTTCAACCGAGCCAGCGTAAACTGTGCTGTTCTCAAGAATATCATGAATTTGTATTGCTACTGAAATGTTGCAGCTATAAGCTTCATATCCAGCTATATTTGATTCACCCGCATTGAAACGGGAAATACTAAAATCTGTAATTTTACCTTTAACCAAGTATTTACAATTAGTTTGCTTTGCAATCTCAGAAAGAGCTTGAAAATCCATTGCATCATATTTTGCCATTGCGGGTTCAGCAAAAAGCGATAGATAAGTTGATGGGGAAACTACATTATTTTTATTGAAATCTCTGAAATAAGCGGCAATGTAAGTGGGAACATCGTGGTAAAGCTGCCAACTTCCTTGATAAGAAGATTCATCTTCAAATGCGGTGAAGATAAATTGCGGATATACACTCTTTGATAATGTAATACTAATAAATATAATATTTACTAGAAGCTTTTCTAAAACTCTCAACATCTTTCTGTAAATAATCTTTTATGTCTTCGTAATTCATTCGACTACTGAATAACTCTGTAATTTTTGCAGTACCAAGTACTTTTTCGAACATTTCCAATCTGGAATTGTTGCACATCTTTAAAGGATTGAATTCAGGATACAATTCATTATTAACTTGCATAAATAAGAATTGGAGACTCATCAAATTAACAGAATCCGAATTAGTGATATGTAATTGAACACCATTTAGTTTTTTATCTTTAAATTTTCCATAAAACGGTTTCAAACTTATTGGCCTGAACTCTACACCTTTTATTTTAAGTGAATTCAACTTATCTGCTAAAATTTCAGACTCAATCCATTCAGCAGCAAAAATTTGAAAAGGAATAGTATAGCCTACACCTTCTGAAATAACACCTAGCTCTCCTAAAATGCCGGTCGATACATAATATTGAGGAGAAAATTCATGTGGAACGTGAGGTGAGGTAGGTATCCACTGTAAACCAGTATGATTAAATTTCATTTCACGCTTCCAATTTTTCATCGGAACAATTGTTAATTTGCATTTTAAACCAGCGTTTAACATGTTCTCTTCATTTAACATTGTTGCCAATTCTCCGCAGGTTAATCCATACACATACGGAATTTTAAACTGACTTACGAATGAAATGAAACCATCTTCCACAATATTACCTTCAATTTTTAAACCGCCAAGTGGATTAGGTCTATCGAGTACAACAAACTCGATATTGTTTTCTGCTGCTGCTTCCATTGCTAAGCCCAATGTGCTTATGTATGTGTAAGATCGACATCCGATATCTTGAATATCGTATACAAGAATATCAATACTCGTCAGCATTTCGTTTGTAGGTTTTCGTGTTTTTCCATAAAGCGAATAAACCGGGAGCTTTGTTCGGTTATCATAATAAGTTTCAACTTTGTCGCCTGCTGCATAATCACCACGTACACCATGCTCTGGGCCAAATAAAGCTACTAGTTTTAAATTTTTGGCTTCATATAAAATATCTATTGTTGATTTTAAATTTGAATTAACTCCAGTAGGATTTGTTATTAAACCTACTCTTTTTCCTTCAAGGATTTTAAAATTCATTTGAATGAGATTATCTATTCCGGTAATAACTTTGTTGTCCTGTCCGTTTAATATTGAATAGATAATCACAATAAATATTAGAGTTAAATTTTTTTTCATAGTAAGTGTGTTTTATTACAAATCATTTGCTTGGTAAATAATCTTACCATTTTTTATTGTTATGATATTTAGGTTTTTACCAACGTTATAGATAATATCAGGATAATTCTTGGTGTTGAATACTGCGAAATCAGCTTTCTTGCCAATTTCGATACTTCCAATCTCATGATTTTTTAGTAATGCTTTTGCTGCATTTATGGTAACAGCTGGAATAATTTCTTCGAATGACATTTTCATTTTAATTGCAGCTATACTCATAATTAGGTTTAAATTTGGAATATGTGATGAGCCGGGATTGTAGTCAGTTGATAAAGCAACAATGGCGTTGTTCTCAATTAATTTTCGAGCAGGTGCATATTGATAATCAAGAAAGAAAGAAACTCCCGGTAATAAAACAGCAACTGTATCAAATGCAGCTAACTTGAATATTTGTTTTTCTGTCATAACTTCAAGGTGGTCAACCGAAACCGCTTCGTGAAATAAAGCGAGTTCAACTCCTCCAATATTATTAAATTGTTCAGTATGCAGTCGCAAAGGAAAGCCCAATTCTTTTGCTTTTGTAAATATCAAATCAACTTCATCGGCGGAAAAAGCAGTATCTTCACAAAATGCATCACAAAATCGAGCTAGTTTCTTTTCAGCAATTAGGGGGAGCATTTTTTCGGTGATCAACTTTAAATAGCCGGAATGATTCTCCTTAAATTCTGATGGATAGGTGTGAGCACCCAGGAATGTTGGAATTATATCTATTGAGAAAAATGTTTTGAGTTTATTGATAGCTTCCAATAATTTTATTTCATTCTCTAAATCTAAACCGTAACCACTTTTAATCTCAAGTGTTGTTATTCCTTGCGAGATGAAGTACTTAACTCGAGGAACTAACAGTTTTACTAAATCATTCATGGATGAATTTCGGACAGCTTTTACAGTTGAAAGAATTCCTCCACCCTTTATTGCAATCTCCTCATAAGTGCTGCCTTGTAGTTTCATTTTGAATTCATCAGCCCGAGAACCGACGTGTGCAGTATGAGTATGACATTCAACTAAGCCAGGTAAAATTGTAGTTTCATGTAAATCGATAATATCATATCGACTTGTGTTTTTAATAGAAGAATTTGGGATGATATCTTTTATCCGATCATTTTCTATAATTATTGCATGCTCAGTGAGTACACCAAGATCATGCAGATCTTCACCCCGTTTTATGTTTTTACCGTCTGTGTTTACTGTTACTATTTGAGCGCTGTTTGCTAGTAATTTCATTATAAATAAGCACTATTTGTAAATGTTAATTATATCGTTGACAACTTTAGTTCCACTAAATCCCAACTGATTAAGTTTGAAACTAGTTGCTTTAGCATCATTAATATTTTTAAAATCTCCAACTCTTACTACATAAAAAGGCGGTTCAAAAAAAATATAGATCGCTTTTTCATTTGTTTTGAAGTAGACCTCAGATCTTATCCCATTCGCTTCTTCAAGGTTATCGGTAGATACAACTTGAACTCGAAATCCGGGTATTGAATCTACTATGGTTTTTTGGAATTCATTTGCTGGCTCAATTTTTTCATAATCATACCAAACGTCGAGTTCATTTACCGTATTTTCAGAACTATCAAACGGTATTTCAAATTTAGTCCTGTACGGAGTTAGATCGAACTCATCTTCTACGGCAACTTTTTGTTCTGAAGAGACTTCTACCTTGTCTTGCTGTCGATTTCCGTACCTAGTATCAGTTGATGCGGAACATCCTAAGAAAAGTATTGAAAATGTGAAAAAAATTGTTAGAAATCGCATCCTAGAAATTACTCGAATGTTTAATACAATTCTCAAAAAATAAATCAATTTTCATGGTTAAGTTAAGTTTTAGGAATTTTTAATCCAACAACCATTACCACAACTCATAAGTTACCATTGTTAAAATTTTGGGATAGAGCTTTTAATTTCGTAAATTTACAATCGTTTTTAACAATATTCCTGCAAATAAACCGAAAATAACATGCCACCTAGAAGATACAAAATACTATTTGTAACATCAGAAGTAATGCCTTTTGTAAAAACTGGCGGACTAGCGGATGTTTCCTCGGCACTTCCTCAATATTTATCTGATATGGGCCATGAGGTTAGAATTGTGGTTCCAAAATACGGGGCTGTAGATCAGAGAAAATTCAAAATACACGAGGTCGTCAGACTCAAGGATATCCAAATTAAAATTGGGGATAAGGATGTGGTTTTTTCACTTAAATCGTGTTTTTTACCTGGTCCAAAAGTCAGAGTTCAAATTTACTTTTTGGAGAATCATGAGTATTTCGGAAGCAGGAATAGTTTATATGTTGATCCTAAAACTGAAAAAGAGTATCCAGATAACGACGAAAGATTTATTTTGCTCGCTCGCTCTATACCTGAGCTAATTACTAGATTGGGCTGGATTCCGGATATTATCCATTGCAACGACTGTCAGTGTGGGCTAATTCCCGCTTACTTAAAGACCATTTATAAAAACGCAGAAAATTTTGACAAGTTCAAGACTCTC
>JACAFC010000188.1 GCA_013388515.1 Ignavibacteriaceae bacterium
ATCTTTACCAATAAATGCAATGTACTTTGTTTTAGGATCTTGCCAATATTTTTTCCAAAAGCCGGGTTCATTTTTTTGCAGAGATAATTCTTTAGTTGATGAAATATAACCCAGAACAGCTTCAAACCACACATAAATTACTTTACCAGCCGCAGAATTGACAGGAACTTTGATTCCCCAGTCTAAATCTCTGGTAATAGCACGATCTTTCAATCCATCTTTAAACCAACCACGGCAGTATTGCAATACATTATCTTTCCAGCCGAACTTTTCGTTCATCTCACTGACATACTTTTCCAAGGCGGGCTGATATTTGCCAAGCGGAAAATAATAATGGATTGTTTCCTTTAGCTTTGGTGTACCGCCTGAGATTTTACTTTTAGGATTTTTTAGTTCTGATGGATCGTACAGCGAACCGCAGTTTTCACATTCATCACTTCGAGCTTCTTCATTTCCACAACGCGGACAAGTGCCTTCAACGTACCTATCTGGCAGAAACATATTAGCTTTATCATCAAAAAATTGAAGTGACTTTTTCTCGATTAACAATCCTCTGTTAAAGAATTCTAGAAAAAACTCTTTAGCAGTTTCGTGATGAATTGGTAAACTTGTGCGGGAGTAATTATCAAAACTCATCCCAAATTGTTCGAACGCTTTTTTATTTGCTTCGTGAAAGCGATCAATAATTACCTGAGGAGATACTTTCTCCTTATCTGCACTAATTGTAATTGGAACACCGTGCTCATCGGATCCGCAGATGTAAATAATGTCATCACCATTTAATCTTTTATAGCGTACATAAATATCCGCTGGAAGATATGCTCCGCTTAAATGACCAAGATGTATTGGACCATTTGCATAGGGTAGAGCTGATGTAACAAGTATTTTTTCTTTTGCCAAATCTTTGCCCAGATTAATTATAGTATTTGAGGTTGAAATATACAGAAAATGACTGGCAAAACGGATTTAATAATTCAGCTGCTATGGCGGGATTCTAGTTCTGTTACAATCTCATTTAGCTCCACATCATTATCCTTCAGCATTATCATAAGATGAAAAAGAAGGTCGGCACACTCATAAATGATATCTTTTCTATTTCTGTTTTTTGCAGCAATCATCACTTCTACGGCTTCTTCTCCTACTTTTTGAATTATTCTATCAGACCCAGAATTAAATAAGTTAGCTGTATACGAACCCTCCGGTAGTTTTTCCTTTCTCGAACTTACTAGCTCAAAAAGAATGTGTAAGAAATTTAAATTTTTATTAGCCAAAGGGAAGCAAGAATAATTACCTGTGTGGCAAACAGGACCTAAGGGTTCAACATAAACAATTAAGGAGTCGTTATCACAGTCCGCTACAATTTTTTTTACTAAAAGATAATTGCCTGAAGTTTCCCCTTTTGTCCAAATTATGTTTCTGGTTCTGCTGTAAAATGTTGCCTTTCCAATTTCAATTGTTTTTCGGAGAGCTTCCTCATTCATAAAGCCAAGCATAAGAACCTGATCGTTTTTTTTATCAACAACAATTGCTGGTACAAGCCCGCTAAGTTTCCCAAAATTAATTTTCGAAACATCAATCATATCCTAACAGGCACTCCTTTCTCATGTAAATATTTTTTTAGATTTATGATTTCTAATTCCCGATAATGAAATAAGCTCGCTGCTAGGCAAGCATCTGCTCCTGCAGAAAATGCTTCATAAAAGTGAAAAAGTTCGCCGGCTCCACCAGAAGCAATAATTGGTATCGTAATAACTTTATTAAGTTCAGAAAGCAGAGGGATGTCATAACCCGTTTTCGTACCATCCTTGTCCATAGATGTAAGTAATATTTCGCCTGCACCAAGCTCTACGACATGTTTGCACCACATCAAACCATCAAGATGTGCAGCTTCTTTTCCCCCTTTAATAAAAACATTGTAGCTCGAATCAACCTTTTTTACATCTACTGCTGCCACAATTGCTTGGCTTCCAAACCTTTTTGCTGCCTCATAAATTAGTTGAGGATTTTCTACCGCTGATGTATTTAGAGAAATTTTGTCTGCACCACTGTTTAGAAGTTCGAATATGTCATCAACAGAGGTTATTCCGCCTCCAACTGTAAATGGAATTCGAAGTACCGATGCAACTGATTTTACAAGTTCCAATAATGTTTTTCTTTTTTCTTCGCTAGCTGAAATATCAAGAAATACCAGTTCATCAGCTCCTTCATCAGAGTATCTTTGTGCAAGTTCTACAGCAGAGCCGGCATCTCGAAGATTAAGGAAATTTGTTCCTTTTACTACTCGTCCGCCTTTCACGTCAAGGCATGGTATAATTCTTTTAGCCAACAATTTTTATTAGTTCCTTTAGCTTAATTTTATTTTCATAGATGGCTTTCCCTACTACAACCCCAAATAACTTTAGATTTTTTAATTTCATCAAATCATTAATGCTGCTTACACCTCCAGAAGCAATTATTTTTGCTTCTGGAAATTTATCTTTAGCTGCCTTATAAAAATTTATGTTAGGACCGGTGAGCATTCCGTCTTTACTTATATCAGTGCAAAGGAATGAATCGACTCCTAAATTCATACAATATTTTATATGATCGTATATTTTTATACTGCTGAATTCAGTCCAACCTTTAATCTTTATTTTCTCATTATCGAAATCTAAAGCACAGATTATTTTTCCAGGATCTAAATGCACAACGGTTTTCTCAAATTCAGGCTTATTTGTAACTGAAAGAGAACCAATAACAATCTTCTCTATACCTATATTGACCAAATTTTGTGCATCAATTAATGATCTTATTCCTCCACCAAATTGAATTTTTATACTCAATTCAGTTTTAATTTTCTTCAATAGGTCAATCGTACTCAATCTTCCATTCTTAGCACCTGAAAGGTCAACTATGTGAATTAAACTAAATCCAGCTTCAACAAAATTCTTGGCTATCTCAAACGGGTTATCTGAATAGGTTTTTGAACTTTGGTAGTCACCTTTTTCGAGGCGAACGAGTTTCCCGTCAAGTATATCTAAAGCAGGAATTATCAACATTTTTCAATAAAATTTTTAATTATTGTAACGCCTTGCATACTAGACTTTTCGGGATGGAATTGAACTCCGAAAAAATTATTTAATTGGATAGATGCAGAAAAATTAAATTCATAATTGCAAACTGATGTTGTAAATTTACTTTGTGGTACAAAAAAAGAATGCGCAAAGTAGAAATATTGATTATCATCTACGTCAATTAATAGCTTACTATCGTTTATTTTCTTTATTGAATTCCAACCCATGTGAGGAATTTTCAAATTCTTAGAGGTAATTTTTTTTACTGTAATTGGCAGAAGTTTCAGACAATCTGTATTTCCTTCTTCTGTGCTTTCACACAATAGCTGCATACCAAGGCATATCCCCAAGAAGGGTTTGGTAGTATTCTTTAGATACTCTATTAATTCAAGTTCCTTTAAACGCAGCATTGCAGAAGACGCCTCGCCCACTCCCGGCAGTATTATCTTTTCACTTCTATCAATTTCTTTTTTTTCATTAGTCAAAATGAATTCAACATTTAAGTCTTTAAGTACATTTGATACAGAGGCTGTATTTCCGGCGCCGTAATCTATTAGTGCAATCATAAAATTCCTTTTGTGGAAGGAATGCGATTATTATTCCTCTCATCAAATCTAAATGCCTCATTTAATGCTTTCGCAAATGCCTTGAAAATAGCTTCAATTTTATGATGATCATTCTCTCCTTTTGCTTTTATGTAAATATTAGCTTGCATAGAAGTGCTTATGGCTCTAAAAAATTCTTTAGTTAGTTCGGTAGGAAAATCGCCAACTTTTTCACGATTGAACTTGCAATAAAAATTGAGATAATTTCTTCCACCAAGATCAATTGCACAAACGGCTGCAGATTCATCCATCGGTAAAAAGAAACCATATCGTTGGATTCCTTTTTTTTCTCCAAGGGCTTCTCGAACAGCTTCACCGATTGCTAAACCGGTGTCTTCAACTGTATGATGTTCATCTACCTCAAGGTCACCTTTTGTTTTTATTATTAAATCTATATTTGCATGACGAGCAATTTGATCCAGCATATGATCAAAAAAGCCTATACCTGTTTTGATTTTTGCAATGCCAGTACCATCAAGGTTTATTTTTACTGAAATATCAGTTTCACTTGTTTTGCGTTTTATTAAGGATTTTCTACTTCCAAATTGGTTTTTCTTCAATTCAATTCCTTTAGAGTTTTAATTAAAAAATCATTTTCGAATTTATTTCCTACAGTAATTCTCAAACAACTAGCAATCCGTTCGTTATCTTTCCTTATCCTGACCCTAATTTTTTTTTGGTTTAAGTAATTAAAAACAGCATCAGCATTTTTTATTTTTGCCAAAATAAAATTTGCGTCGGTTGGATATATATAATCAACACAGCCCACAGTCCGTAATTCAAGGATCAATCTATCTTTTTCTCTAAGAATATTTGAAACTAATTCGTCTTTTTTCCAGGGCTTCTGTAAAGCTTCGATTATGGTTTTTTCAGTAAGCTTATTTATTGAATATGGATCCTTCACTTTAAAAAGCAGACCAATAATAAAGTCATCTGCAATGCAATAACCGCATCTCACAGCAGCCATTCCCCATGCTTTTGAAAAAGTACGGCTAATAATAATGTTATTGTAATGTTTTAAATAATTAAGAAAAGATTTTTCGCTGCTGAACTCGATATATGCTTCATCAATAAAAATGATTCCTTCAAAAGCTTCTGCGAGCTTTAGAATTTTTTTCGGATTTAGTGAATTTCCTGTTGGGTTGTTCGGAGAACAAAGAAAAATAATTTTAGTTCGCTTGTTAATTTTTTGAATAATCGATTCGACATCGATATCAAATTCACTATCCAATTCACATTCTTGTATTTCTATATCGTTGATATTGCAAGCCACTTTAAAAACACCATAGGTTGGTGATGGGATAATAACATTTGATTTGCCTGGTTCACAAAAAACTCTAATAACTAAATCAATTATCTGATCTGATCCTACACCAAACATTAATTTTGAAATTTCAATTTTTAAATATTCTGAAAGTGCTTTACGAAGTACTTTTTGTTGAGGATCTGGATAGCGATTCAAGTTTTCCAGCATGAAATCTGCAGCGCTTCCAAAAGAATTTTCATTTGCATCCAGCAAAATCCCATCTTGATACTGATCTCTAGCAGAAGTGTAGGGTTTCAGTTCGAGTATATTTTTTCTTACAAGTTTTTTAAGATCCATTATTTTAATCTCACTTTTACTGCCTCAGCATGAGCGTTAAGTGATTCGGCTTCTGCTAAAGTTACAATTGATTTAGATAATCTTTTTAAGCCCATTAAAGTTATTGATTGAAAAGTTACTCCTTTCATAAACATTTCAACGCTAACTCCACCAGTCGAACGTGCAAATCCATATGTGGGCAGAGAGTGATTTGTACCCGAAGCATAATCACCGGCACTTTCTGGAGTAAATTGCCCAATAAATACTGATCCAGCATTAATAATTTTGTCCTTATATTTTCTTGGATTTTTTACATTTATAATCAAATGCTCAGGTGCAAAATCGTTACTGAATTTAATTGCTTGATCAATATTTGAAAACAAGATACAGAAGGAGTTTTTAAGTGCGGCTTTTGCAATTTTCTTCCGAGGAAGTACAACGAGTTGTTTCTGTATGCTTAATACAACTTTTTTATACAACTCTTTAGATGTTGTTAAAAGAATGACTAAAGAATCCTTACCATGCTCAGCTTGTGACAGCAAATCCGCAGCAACAAAATGAGGATTAGCATAATCATCAGCAATAATAACTAGTTCACTTGGACCCGCGAGCATATCAATTGAGCATCCATCCGGGTCAATGCTAATTAAACTTTTCGCCGTTGTTACAAATTGGTTACCCGGTCCAAATATTTTATCAACCTTTCGAAAATTGCTGCAGCCATAAGCCATTAAAGCAATTCCTTGGGCACCACCTATTTTAAGAAATTCAGTGATACCGCAAAGTTTTGCAGCATAAAGAATAGCAGAGTTTATTTTATTTTGCACGGGTGAGGCGGCAACAACCCTCTTACAACCAGCAATTTGAGCTGGGATTCCCAGCATTAGCATAGTTGAAGGAAGTGGAGCAGTTCCGGCTGGAATGTACAAACCGACATTTTCTATTGGCATGAATCTTTTTTCGCAAAATACCCCTTTTGTTGTTTCTACACCATAGCCGTGCGGTAATTGCTTTTCATGAAATTTATAAATGTTTTTATAAGCAGACTTAATCGCCTCTTTTAACTGTAAAGGAATTTGTTTCTCTGCTTCAATAAATTCTTTTTTACTTACTAAAATGCTATTTGCTGAAAAGCTATCATATTTCACCGCATATCTAATAGCCGCGTTTATCCCATTTTTCTTCACGGTAGTACAAATATTCTTAACCTTACTATACAGTTTATCTGTTTTTACGGCATTTCTTTTAATTAATTCTTTCTTCATAGCATCAGAAAGATTTTTGAAGATAAATTCTTTCATAAAACAATATTCTCAATTGGTAATAATAAAATACCAGATGCACCAGCTGATTTTAGTTCATCTACAATTTCCCAAAATTTTTCGGAAGGAATAACAGCATGTATTGCAAAAAGATTTTCTTCTGCCAGAGGAAGAACAGTGGGGCTTTTTAGCGAAGGAATTATTCCCAGAACTTGATTTAATGACTCCTTTTCAACATTCATCATTAAGTATTTAGATTTTTTCGCATTCAGCACCGATTCAATTCGGGATAACAGATTCAAAAAAATATTATACGTCTCTATTTTTTTGTCTAAACCTTTAGTTTTTATCAGAACGGCTTCTGATTCTAAAACATTAATTGAGGCTTTAAGTTTATTGAGCTTAAGAGTATTCCCTGTAGAAACCAAGTCACATATATAGTCTGCAATACCCAGCGAAGGTGCTGCTTCCACGCTTCCACTAATATGAACAACCTTCGCTTCTATTTTATTATTGTGAAGATAGTCGCTTAATATATTTGGATAAGAAGTTGCAATTCGTTTGTTATTAAGGTCCGACAAATTCTTAATATCAACATTTTCCGGAATAGCAATTCTCAAATTGCATTTTCCAAATCCTAACTTCTTCACAATTTTTACATTAGCTTTGGTTTCCTTTATTACATCCTCACCAACAATACCTAACTCTGCAACACCATCCTGAACATACTCCGGAATATCATCATCCCGAAGAAAAAGCAAATCCAATTTATAGTTACGCACACTTACAACTAGTTTGTCATTGAATTTTTCTATATCCAAATTGCAATTCTTTAACAACTGAAGTGAGTTTTCAGTTAACCTTCCATCTTTTTGAATTGCGAGTTTAATATTGCCATTTTCTTTTTTCATAATTCTCCTTTAAAACAAAAAACCCGGCTTGTACCGGGATTCTTTTTATCTTCACTTAATGTTCAATTAAACATTATCCACCGGTACAAACCCTAAGGTTATAATGATGGGCGTGGTGATATAATCTAAAATAATTTTTCATAGTGAAAGCAAAAATATCGGAATAAATTTAAATGTCAAACAAATATTTGAATAAAGTATAGAAATTCTGCGGAGAAGATTTAAGAATCATTGAAAATTTGGATAAATATTCAAAAATGAGAGGAATCAACAAGAAGAATTTTATACTATTCAAAAATCTCTAAAGAACTGAATTCTTATAAGTATCCAAAATAGTTGGAGTCAAGAGGAAATAATGATTACGTAAATTATAGTGTTGGAAAAGCGTGCAGATATAATGAATAGAAAAGTAAAGGGAAGCCTTGCAGAAAGTTTAACACTTTACATGAATATTAATCAACATCATTTGAGATGATGATTAAAATATATTTGAATTAGTACATTGTAAAAATGTAACTTATATGTGTCCCAATTGATGAAATTTTGACTGAACATTCGCTCTGATTGCCAGTGCATCAACTTCGCTGTTATCGTATTCGGATTCATCATCTGGTAACAAATCAATTTTGCTTGATAGATAGGCTTTTTCAGCAATGTCTGTGAGTACTTTTTTAGGCAGCTTAGCTAGCTCAGCTTCGCTGTATAAACCTGAGAGAACCTCAAAGTAGGATTTTTGTTTGTGCTGTAAAGATTTCTTCATATCAGTCCTTTTCTTTTTGTAAGTGAGTTACAACATAATTAAATCAATCTGCGTGCCAAACACGCTATCTGTCCGAAAATTCTGTTGGAGACTTCAATATAGCATGTAAAGAATCTTTGGTTTCTTAAAGCCTTAAATTTTGGGCTCTTCATAAGTATATTTTTCAAACAATGTGGTGATTTTTAGCCTCGAATAACAATTGATTAAGCAGAAGAACTCGCTCACCGAAAATTTCAAGAGCTTTACCGATTGATTCTTACACTAAAAGATTGTAATTATTATCTTTCGACAGTAAAACAAGGAGTAGAAAAATGTTGAAATCAGAACATTCAAATTCATCTAAATTACTTATTGGTGCTGTACTAATTATTATTGGAGTATTATTCCTGCTGCGGTCTTTTTACATTTTACCATTTGAAGTAAGCCACATTATTTTTTCATGGCGGTTTATTCTTTTTATTATCGGCGTTATTATGCTTGTTCAATCCGATAATAAAATCTTAGGTATTATGTTCACAGCTATTGGCGGTATTCTATTATTTCCCAAAATTTTTCCGGATATAGAGATAGACGGTAAACTAATCTGGGGATTGATAATTATTTCCCTTGGCATTTATATAATTTTTAGAAGCAGCGGATCTAAATTTCATTCAAAACTTGACGGCTCGACCGGCAAATTAAATAGGGATTATATTGATGATGTCGCAATATTTGGCGGAGGTGAGAAAGTAATTTCATCTAGTAGTTTTAAAGGAGGAAATATCACGGCAATATTCGGAGGCTCTGAGATCGATCTTTCTTCATGTAAACTTGCTGAAGGAAACAATGTTTTGAATATTACTGCAATTTTCGGCGGTTCAACCATTATTGTTCCGAGAGACTGGAATGTACTATTAAATGTTACTCCTCTCTTTGGCGGATTTTCTAATAAAATAAGGAGAGAACCAACTTTTGTTGTAGATCAATCACGAACTTTAATCATTAAGGGAGTAGCTATATTTGGCGGCGGCGAGGTTAAATCATATTATTAATGGATGATAAGATGATTTCCAACCCAATAGTAAAGGATTTACGAAATTTTCTTATTTATATACTTGTATGGTTAGTTATAACCTCCGCTTATGTGTTGATACTTATCTATGGCGAAAAAATCGATATTTACATCGCTCTGGTTGACGGATTTATATTTAATTTTGTGCTTGCTGGGTTTGGAATAAGCTTCTGGTACCCGGCAAAATATATTTCGTTTGAATCGTTTTCTACGAATAAAATTCTGATAAGCCATCTTATTGGGTGCATCACTTCAGTTTTTTTATGGTTAGGTTTTGGTTACTTAGCGGCAAACTACATTATCAGTTCCCCCGACGATTATTCAACTTACTTCTTAAATACGCTTGGCTGGCGAATTTTTGTTGGCGTATTATTTTACTTCTTGATAATATCATTTTATTACTTAGTTATTTATTATACCAACTTTCACCAAAAAACAATTCAAGAAAATGAACTAAAGAACTTAGTAACCGAAGCTGAACTTAAAAGCTTGAAATTTCAAATCAATCCGCATTTTATATTCAATAGTTTGAACTCCATGAGCGCTTTAACAACTATCGATCCAGCTAAGGCACGAAGCATGATACTTAATCTGGCTGAGTTTCTCCGCTATACATTGGTTAATAATGATCGCCAAAAAAACAAACTCTCTGAAGAGTTAAATAATATTAAGCTGTACCTTGATATTGAAAAAATAAGATTTGAGGACAAATTTGATTTTGTAGATGAAACCTCGCCCGATTGTAAAGAAGCACTAGTTCCAAATATGATTTTACAGCCATTGTTTGAAAATGCAATTAAACATGCTGTGTATGAATCTCTTGAAAAAGTAATTTTAAAATTTAGATGTTTTTCGAAGGATGGGTTTTTGAATATTTCACTTGAAAATAATTTTGATTCATTAAGTGAAAATAAAAAGGGCAGCGGAATAGGACTGAAGAATATCAGCGATAGATTGAAGTTAATTTATGGCTTAAGCAATTTAATGCGTATAGAAAAAACTCATGATCATTTTAAAGTTAATTTGTTTATTCCCATTGCAAGCAAATAGTCAGTTCATTTTGATTTTACCTAATGTTAGTGTTGCTCATTTTTTCTTTTTAGGATTTATTCGTACTAATTTTGCAGCATTATGAAAAATAATATCACTTCAATAATAATTGATGATGAAACTCTTGCCCGCGAACTTGTTAAAAAATATGCGGCACATCATCCCAATGTTGAAGTTGTATCCGAATGTTCCAATGGATTTGAAGCAATAAAAAAAATTAACGAATGTAAACCGGATATTATTTTCCTTGATATTCAAATGCCGAAGATAAACGGTTTTGAAATGCTGGAATTACTGGAAGACCCCCCCATTATTATTTTCACAACAGCATACGACCAATATGCGCTGAAAGCTTTTGAAGTTAATGCTGTAGATTATCTTCTAAAACCTTTTTCTCAGGAAAGATTTGATGAAGCCCTTAAAAAAGCGTTATCTTTTTTAGAGAATAAATCACTGCAAGAGCAAAAAATTAAAGAATTAGTTAAACTGAATGAACAACAAAAAGAAATTCTTGAACGAATTGTGGTAAAAGATATGCAGAATATTTCCATCATCCCTATAGATGATGTAAAATATTTGGAAGCTCAAGATGATTATGTAATGATACATACATCCAATAAAAAATATCTAAAGCAAAAAACTATGCGGTATTTCGAGGAGCACCTGAACCCAAGGGATTTCATACGTGTGCATAGATCTTATATTACTGCAATAAAAGAAATAATGAAAATTGAGCTTGCCGAAAAAGAAACTTATCAGCTCATTTTGAAGGATAAAAAAATTTTACCGGTTAGTAGAAGTGGATATACCAAACTAAAAGAAATTCTTAAGTGATATAATTCAGTTTTCAGTTTTTTTGCGTGAATGACAATCGCTGCAATTCATTTCAAACCATTCGTTTCCAATATCTACCGGGTGCTGGTAGTTTATTCCGCCCAAAGAAAATTGCTTAGTGCCTCCGTCAAATTGCTGAGCGACAATTGTGTGGCAAAGATTGCAATCCTTAGATATTACCTTTCCCTCCTTGGTAAAATGTTTACCATCGTGGCATCGAAAACATCCTGAAGAATACATATGTCCAATATGATCCGGGTATTTCCTCCAGCTAACTTGCATGCGAGGAAAATAATTTCGGCTGTAGATTTTTTGCAATTGATTTATGGCAGATTTAATGATTGGCTTTTTTTGTACCGCTACTTCAGGAAAATTTGCAGCGTAAAATTCTTCCACCATTATTTTTATACTGTCCAAAGCAACTTCATTTTTAGTGTATGTTTTTTCAAGAGCGTTCATTCCAACGCTTTTTATATAGGGCAGTTTATTATCAATCCAGTTAATTGCCATTAAGTGATTGATTGACATTGCCGGTGCATGATATTGATGCGATGGACGATTATGACAATCAATACAGTCCATTTTGCGTTCAACACCTGTGCGCATTTTACTTTGGGTTAATTCACTCTCCTTGCTTATAAAGATCTCTTCTTTCCCATCTTTAGTTTTTGAGTGAACCCAAGGAATCACTTCTCTTGTTGAATCGGTTGAGATGTAAGTTATTTCATTTCCAGTTTGAATATGCCAATGAATACCGGATACATTTCCTGTTTCATTATTTCCTCCGCCGATTTTCATCAGCAATGTAATTTGCCACTTTGTGTTATTTTCATCCGAAAGGAAATACGTGTTTTGATGTTTCTTCTCGCTGTAAAAATGTTCAGGCCAGTGGCATTGCTCGCAAGTTTCTCTTGCAGGGCGTAAACTGTGAACCGGAGTAGCAATTGGCCTGGGATATTTATTAAATAATACAGAATAAACTTGATAAGCTCCCGATAACTTTGAGCGCACAAACCAGCCGGCACCGGGACCAATATGGCATTTAACACATCCAACTTTAGAATGAGGTGAACTTTTGTATGCTGTGTATTCGGGTTCCATCACTTCATGGCAAATGGTTCCACAAAATTCATCTGAGTCAGTATATTCATAAGCTTTAAAGCTGCCAAATGCAGAAAAAAGTAAAAGCAAAATTGTTCCTGCTGAAAAAATCGTTACGGCAGTGCGATGTTTTGGGTTGTTCAAATCAATTACTGGAAAATTTTTCTCTCGTAAAATTCCCTTTCGTTCTCGTCTTTTCTCTCTATAGATTCCATAAGCAATTAATAAAAGACCGACAATTAGAATACCTGGAAGAATTACAAAGGCAATTATTCCCATGTAGGGCTTCTGTTCAGTTCCGAATAACTCTAAGACAAAAAGAAATAGAATTAAACCAAAACTGATAAGAGCAATTGCAGCTCCGGCAAGTGATAATGGATTATAAACAGAACTTGGAAGTTTGTTTTTCATTGACAGGAAAATAGTTAAAATATTTTACTTAGTAAACGTAAACTATTAACGGTATGCAAAAAGCATAGCATAAATTATCCAAAGGATAATACTAAACCCAATGGCAAGAGCGGTCCAAGCAAATATTTTAATCGCTTTAATTACAATTTCGGGATACGGTTCTGCAAGATGTTTTTCAAGTTCTCCTTTTTCAACCAGCTCTTTATACTCTTGTGGTCTGTCAAGTTTAAATTCTTCGAGAGGAATTCTGCCGGTGAATATCACAAGATCCATTGGAAATTTTTCGGGGCGCAAGTGTGTATTGAAGAAATGAATTGTGAAGATAAAACCTGTTGCAAGCAGCGCTTCATCACTATGAATTATGGTTGCAACATTTAATGCCCAGCCAGGTAATAAAAGTGTAAAAAATTCCGGGAACCAAAGAGTTAAACCGGTTGAACCGATTACAAATATTCCCCAAAAGACAGCGAAGTAATCGAATTTTTCCCAGTATGTCCATCTGCCGTATTCGGGTCTTTCGCCTTTACCAATAAACCATTTAATCGAATCAATAAAATCCTCTAAATCTTTTTTATTGAACATCATCGAGTTCGGGCCAAAAATCAATTCTTTCCATGATAATAATTCCCGCTTCTTCATTCGAACAACATCTACAAGATGAATTACAAAAACTGTAACCATAACAACTGCTGCAAACCGGTGAATGTAGCCGGCAGATTCAAATCCCCCAAACAAATGCGATAGAAACACCGCCCAGCCGGTATAAGAAAATTTTAATGACATTCCTGTAAGAGCAAGACTTATAAAACTTACTATCATAAAAATGTGTAATGTACGATTCAGTCGAGTGAATCGGACAATATGCGGTTCTTTTTCAGACTTATTTTGTGTCGGGATTTCCGGCATTGTTATTATCTTCTAATTGAGATTGATTGTTGTTTTCCTCTTGACGCCTTTTAAGTTCTCTTCTCCATTTCAGAGAACGCGGCAGCCAAAGCAAAGTATGAAGCCCAGCTATTACAAATGTACCAACTAATAAACCTGTCATTCCCCAAAAAGTCCAAAATAACCAAGGATATTTTTCAGGATCATGATGAGTTGCATGAGTAAAATATCCGGCAAATTGTCGGTTTGCATTCGGATGACACTTCTTACAAGTTTCAACCACATTTTTTCTATTAAGATGTGAAAGCGGATTTTCAACCGGAAGAATATCATGAGCACCGTGACAGTCATAACACTTTGCGGTTTTTGTATAACCTAACTGAGTTACTTTGCCGTGATAGGTATCAAAATATGTATCTGCAATTTGCTTATGGCAATTACCGCATTGATTCATGATAGTTAATTTGAAACCTTCCGAATCGGCACGTTTAATTTTGTGCGCACTGTGGCAGTTTTCACAAGTTGGAAGTTTCTTATCAGTTTTGGAAACAAGCGGTGAGTGAATGCTCTGCTCAAATTTTTCTTGAATACCATGATGACAGTTTCCACAGGTAGCAGCAATGTTTGCCGAGTTAACACTCGAAGCTGGATCGGTGTGCGGAAGTTCTTTATGCGAAGTATGGCAGTCTGTACAAGTCGCTGTTACTGTCAAACCGCTTTTCATTAAACCCTTACCATGAATGCTCTCAGTATAATTTGTAATTATTTCTCGTTCTGTACCTTTGTAACGAACTGCAGCTTTTTCACCTTCACGATGACATTTCCCGCATAGCGTGGGAATATTAATAGGAAATATTGGAGACTTAGGATCAAGTTTACCAAGTACATTGTGATTTGAATGGCATTCTTTGCAAGTTGGAGCATTAGGATCTTGTTTTGCTGCAAGAATGCCATGCGCACTTTTTTCAAAATCATCTTGAATTGAAGTATGACAAGAAGCGCAATCAACCGATGCGGTTAGCTCATCACAAGGTCGTGTGTGAGAAGGTTTAACACCCGAATGGCATTGGCTGCATGCAATACTTGTATGCCGTGAATTTTTTATTTCAGAATAATTCACATAAAGCGATCTGCCGTTTTCTGAAGAGCGTAAATCTTTTTTCTCATGACAAGTTAAACAATCTGCATCTGCCATACCTTGATCATAAAATACTCTTCTTGCTTTATGCGGTTGATGGCAATCAACACAAGCCGGCAATACGTTTACTTCCTTTTCCCACAAAGCGCCTTTTATAACTTTACGATGGACCAATTCAATTTCGGCATGGCATTTTGCACAAGTGTTGGCAATATTCTTTCGAGCAATTGATGATTTTGAATCTGTATGCGGCAATATTTCATGAGCTGTATGGCAGGAAGCGCAAGTTGCGGTTACAACAAGCCCTTTTCTAAGAAGCCCTTCGCCATGAATGCTTTCTGAATAATTTTCTAGAATATGAGTTTGGGCAATATTTCTTTGAAGCTGAACAGGAGATCCTTCTTTATGACACTTTCCGCAGAGATATGGAACATTAATAGGAGCTACAACCGATTTTAGATTATTAACAGGAATTATATCGTGTGCGCCGTGGCAGTCTTGGCAAATTGGAGCTAACCTATCACCTCTGCTAAATGCCTTGGCATGAAGACTTCCATCATAAAGTTTCTGAATATCGTCATGACAATTATTGCATTTAGCTCGTTTAACATTTTCATCATGCGGAAAATCCGATCCTTCCAAATCGACATGACATTGAATGCAGTCAACTTCCGAATGGACAGAACCTTTAAGAATTTTTTCATTCAAAAAGACAGAAATAGTTTTACCATATCGAGTGCCTTTAAGAGTTTTATCCTCATGGCACGTCATGCAGTCACTATTTTCCTGACCGAATATTTTACAAACTAAAAAAATTTGGAGGATTAAAAATATCTGAAGACTACTTTTTATTTTAATCTTAAGCGTCATCTGATTCTTCTTGAATTTTTCTTGCTAAGTCTTCCTTAATACGATTTAATTCTTTCGGATGTTCATGAGACATTTCTTCCTCTGAAATTGTCCCAGTCAGCCATGCTGTATTCATTGGATAAACATCGGGATTAAAAATAATAAAGTAAAAATGCCAAACAA
>JACAFC010000197.1 GCA_013388515.1 Ignavibacteriaceae bacterium
CTTTTCAATCATAAAAGTTAACAGCTCCTCAACTGTTTCCTTCGCTGATTTTGATAACGATGGCGACTATGATCTGCTCAGCGGTTCAACTTTAGATAAAATGCAATATCTAAAAAATGAAGGGACAAATTCCAAACCAAATTTTACATTTACTGCAGCTCCCTTTTCGTCATTTGATCCTGGCTTTCGATGTTCACCAGTTTTTGTAGACATTGATAACGACCTCGATTACGATATTGTTTCCGGTGCTGATAATGGATCGATAAGCTGTTACATAAACAATGGGAACGGTTTTTCAATCAATACAAGTTACTTTGGTTTAATTGATGTTGGTTACGCAAGCGCACCAGCTTTTGTCGATATTGATGGAGATAATGATGAAGATCTACTCATCGGAGCCGAAAGCGGTGCGAATTATGTCTTTCTCATGCGGGAAGGAAACAGTTTCAATACTGCAGCTTCTAATCCCTTCAACACAATTTCATTTCCTAATTACAGCCGTCCAAGTTTTGCCGATATTGATAACGATAATGATTATGACTTAATCCTTGGTAAAAGTTTTGGAGAATTAAATTGCTATGAAAATATCGGCAATGCTCAAAGCCCGGAATGGTTAAGAAATGATGCTTTAATCTCCAACATGGAAGTAAAGCAAAATTCCGCGCCAGGTTTTGCAGATTTAGATAACGACGGACGAATTGATTGTGTAATTGGCGAGTACGACGGAAATTTCACCTACTATAAAAATCTTTTTGCACCAACTTCTTTGAATAATGATATAAGTCCAGAACCATCCAACTTTTATTTAAGCCAGAATTTCCCGAACCCGTTTAATCCTTCAACAAAAATAAGATTCACAATACCGCAAGATGTCATTCTGAGCGAAGCGAAGAATCTCCTCGTAACACTTAAAGTCTACGACATCCTTGGAAATGAAGTTGCAGCATTACTTGAGGAATACAAACCAGCCGGTACTTACGAGGTTGAATTTTCTGTGGGACAGCCTTTCAGTCTGTCCAGCGGAGTGTACTACTACCAGTTAATATCTAACGAGTTTGTTCAAACTAAGAAGATGATTTTAATGAAGTAGTATACAATAGTATTTATTGGAGAGCAAAGAAAATTTTTATTTAGGCTTCACTTGCTTAATTTTGGATTGGGGATTTAAGGTTAATTAATAACTAATTATTGTTGCTATACGTTGAATGGATTTGGATAAATTACTTAATCTTCTTGAACTGCCGGCATCTGAGCTTACCGAACACAAGCACACATTTGTTCCATATTTATATATTGATGGTCACCGCAGCAGTGGAATTAATGATGATGATGTTGAAAGCTACAAAAGCGGCATAAATTTTTTCCTCCGCTTTTCTGAAATCTTAAAACAGCTTGGTTTCGAGCAAATGGTAACCATGGTTCACACAAACAGAAATAAAGCTGTTGCTGGAAGAGTTCATGCTATACAAAAAGCTATTCAAGAGGATCTTGATCTTTCTAATAGTATTGCTGCACACTCAAGGTTTAGGATTTACGGTAATCTTGATGAATACCTTAACAACGGCAGCCGAAAATTTTATGATTACCTTAACAATGTTATTGAAAAAACTTCACGCAATACAGACTTCACACATCACATTCTCATTAATTACTCTGAAGACTGGGCAATTTCAAACCTTGGAACAATTAATAACTTACCCAAAATTAGTTCTGTTATCCGATTTACTAAAGGATTTGTAAGCGGCGGCTGGATTCCATTAAAGATGCAAGAAACTACTTTTGTTTACAGTCAGCTTCCATCTGTTTCGGAGTTTTGGTCTGACGAAGCAATTCTTTTTTTAATATTGGTAAGCTTTAAAAACTGGGCAGCGTTGTCAAATTATATAGGTAAAAAAGTTTATACCGCCGCTGAAAGAAACGAGATTCATGAAAAACGAGATTTGGAACTAAGATCAGACACTTCAGAAGTTAACATTAATTCTAAGATGCACAACAGAATAATCATTTTCGGTTTGCACGGCCCTATTATTTATGAGCTATGATTATTTTAAGTCAATCGATTTGCAATCTGCATTCAGCTTAGCTGAGCAAACTGCAAGGTTAAAATCTCCCAAAGCAAAATTTATTTTAGACCATACCGTTGAAAAACATAAAAGAGGTTATCTCAATTTATCGTTTGCTTATCTAAGATGGGTAGATGATTTTGTTGATAACCCCAATATTGCTGTTTCTGATAAAGAAAAATTAGTTAACCGCCAGAAGTTTTTAATTCAACAGTACGCTAAAAAGCATTTTGAGGAGTATAAGCTGCCTGAGGAGGCATTCTTATATCACTTTATCGAATATGCAAATAAAGTAAACGCTCAAATATTAATTAACGCTGCTAAAAAAATGGTTGAAGCAATAGGAATGGATGTTGACCGCTTGAAAGGAGATGGAATATTTTCCGAAGCTGAACTTAATTTCTATATCAACACTCTGTCTAAAGCACTTTATGATATTATTATTTACTTTTTCCTTCCCGGGCAATACCAGTCTGTTCAAAATGTTCTTACAGGCAGATTTCAAGCCCGCGCTTTTATGATGAGAGATATAATTGAAGACATTGATGCTGGATTTATAAACATTCCCCGTGAGGATATCAATAAATTTAAATTGGATATTAACTCAATAAAAGAGAAACGAAACTTGGAACATTGGCTGGAAAAAGAGATTGATCACATTCTAAAACTATTAATTGACGAAGCTGAAGAAGCCAATCTGCTTCCCACTAAGTTCAAAATTTTTATGTACTACTCTCACCTTTATTATTTACCAAAAATATTTAGACTTAAAGAGTATTCATTTAATCCTCTATTAGCCGCTCAACAAAAAAAAATTACCAATGAACTAAAAGCATACCTTCACTCTGCTGCATTTGGAGTAAAGCTTTTCAAAATAGAATTTCTAAAACCTTAACCAGTATGATAGTACAATTGCAGAACTATGATAAGATCATGTTAAGTTTTTATGAATAACAAAACCCAAGCAATTCCGTTAAGTGAAGCAGCTAAAGCCGCAAATATCAGCACACGTAAGCGAGCTTTCAAGTTTTGGCTGATAAGTCATCTTTTAATGACAAAAGAAGCCCGTATTTATATTTATATGCTCCACATGTATTTGCGCTGGGCAGATGATTTTATTGACACCACATCAAATTCTGCTGAAGATAAAATAAAGTTTGTAAGATATCTTTTCACTTTGAAGGAAAAAATTCTAAATCATCATTATGATTTTAATAAGCTTGAAGAGCATTACCTTTACTATTCAATCAAGTTTGCAGAGGGAAAAAATAGACCTCTAATCTTAAACTGCATTGACCAATATCACGAATTATTCGAAATGGAAGCCAATAGGTTAAGCCGAGGTGGAATTTATTCTAAAGAGGAATTCGAACGCTACGTATTTGTTAATATTACTTCGTTAATGCCTGTATTTCATCTTTTCTTATACTATAATTCTGCAACCAATATTGATTATGGAGTAATTGGTCGGTTCTTCCTTTATGTACGGCTGCTTAAAGATTTTGAAGAGGATGTAAATGTTGGCTATTTAAATATTTGCAAAGAGGACATCGAAAAGTATAACCTAAATACAACTAACATACTAAATGACCCAAAACGTTTTTTATGGGCAGAATCTTTTTCAACTGAAATATTTAAAGCACTGTTCGATGAGCTTGAGGTTATGGCAAAAGCTCCTCTGAAAGTAAAATTATTTTGGACGCTTGGTTATATCTATTTAGCAAAAGAAATTTTACAAATTAAATGTTATAAGTTTCAATTCGGCTGTAAAATAAAGAAGAATATTGTAACGGAAATTATAATTCTTTCTTCAACAATTCGGCTTGGAAGCAAGATTATACAAAAAATATTTTTCTAAACAGAAGCAAGCTAAATCTCTTCCAAAAAATTTAAATCAGTTCCAAAAGTTTCCTTCAAGTTGTATAATGCAATAAGTGCTATCACTATACACAATATTCCAACAATCAGAGCAGAGTTAATCATTCCAAGAGAATGACGAAGAGCATCAAAAGCCAAAGTAATAGGAACAACTGAGCCGCGAATAAAATTGGGCACAGTAGTAGTAACTGTTGATCTTAAATTCGTACCAAATTGTTCTGATGCAGTAGTTACAAAAACAGCCCAATAGCCAATTGAAAATCCTAGTATAACACAAAGAGTATAGAAAAGCGTTAGAGAGAGCCCATAAACAAATAAGTAAACAAGAATGAAAATACTTGTTAGAATTATAAATATTCCAATCACTTTCCTTCTGCTTTTCATTAGCTGACTTAAAAAGCCGCTAGCAAAATCGCCAAAAATTAATCCTAAGTATGTAAACATTATCGATTTACCCGCAACAATTGGTTCAGTAACACCAATCACTTTTCCGAATTCTGGTGAGAATGTAACAAGCACACCTACTACGTACCAAATAGGTAAACCGATAAGTATGCAGTAAGCATATCTTAAAAATCTATCTTTTGATGTGAAGAGAGAAAGAAACTTTCCTCGTCCAACATTTGCAGTTTTTAAGGAATTGAACATTCCGGATTCATACATTTTAATTCGCATAACTAAAAGAATTAAACCTAAAACCCCGCCAATAATGTATGCAGTTTGCCAGCTAAATAAATCACCAACAATTGCAGCGCCAATTGCACCGCTAACGCCAATCGTTGCGACAATTGCAGTACCATAACCGCGAGTTTCTTTTGTCATTACTTCGCTTACAAGAGTGATTGCAGCGCCGAGTTCACCAGCGAGTCCAACTCCGGCAACAAATCTTAAAATCGCATACATATCCACCGAAGTAACAAAAGCATTTGCAAAGTTTGCAACAGAGTAAAGAAATATTGAACCGAACAAAACTGAAAGACGTCCCTTTTTATCACCCCAAATTCCCCAAATAATTCCGCCGATAAGCATTCCCGCCATTTGCATGTTTAGGAGAAATACTCCAACTTTAATTAACTCATCTCCCTTGATTCCAAGGTCAGTTAAACTTGGTACACGCACAATACCAAAAAGAATTAGGTCATAAATATCCACGAAGTAACCCAGCGCGGAAACTAAGACAGTTGTATTGAAAAGATGTTTTATTAGACTTGTGTTTTTGCTTTGCATGTTTGTACGTTAATTTTTATTGGATATGAGAAACTTAAATAATTTTAGGTGAAACTAAAGGATATTGAAGAAAATTGCAAAAAGCAGGTTGAATATTGATTAGATAGTGCACCCTGGGGGACTCGAACCCCCGACCAATAAAGTTATAATAATCTTTAAATATTAACGCTAAGGTGGTGTCTATTATTTTTCATTCTTCATAAGTGAGATTGTACAGTTTGTAAACCATCCCTCACACACTCCTTGCCTTATCCAATCGGTTTTTTACTAACTCGGCAACGGACCAGTAAACTTCTCCGCCAGTGGCGGACAGGTTTCTGTTCAGCTTCGGTTAAGTCGAGTGCATCAAAGATGATGTCGTCTAATGCTTTTCTATCCGGCAGTGGATATAGCTCTTTTAAGTTTATTTATTTTTTCTGAATTTAAACTTTAAAGTTGAGTTTCTCTGAATAATTCCTCACGAAAAATTATGGTGTTTTATAAAAGGGTAATGTTAGAGGTGGAACATTCATTCTTGAAGTAGTTTGATTAACGAATTCTCTTAAATATGGCCAAGTATTCAAGTGAAGACTAATGTTTTTATAAACATCAAAAAAATCTTCTGTTAAAGTTTCTTTTGAATAGAGTTTTACTAAAAAGGTAACTTCTAACTGAAAAAACCTGGTTTTAGATTGCGGTTTCCGAGCATCTATCTGATACTTTTGAAAAACAAATACGACCCCTTCTTCTTTAACCTTATAATCAGCTTCATCCTTTATTTGTATGTTTAGTTCTGTTGGTGGAGTTATCTCGACGTTTAAAAAAGTTCTTGATTCTTTTAATGAAATACTAATAAGATCTAAACCTTGTAAAATTTTTTTATAATCTTCTGGAGATATTTTTGGTTTTTTAACTTCTTTATTCATAATTAACCAGCTTTTGAATAGTTAGCGTACACATTATCTTTTTTCTCCCCAACAATAAAATGAAGATTTGGGGAGCTAAAATCCTTATAGATATTTTTTTGTTGAATCTCATATTCAACTTTTTTCATCTCTGTGAGCACTTGCTCAAATTTGCTACAATAAGTTTCAGTAATTTCTTCAAATGATGAAAAAGATATACCTTTAGTAATTATATATTGCACAAATTGATTTAAACTTATCCCATTTTTATTAGCATTCCGCACCAGTTCTTTATGTAATTCCTTTGGTACCCTAACCAGAAATTTACCGCTAAATTCGTCTTCTTTTTGTTCTTGCGGTTCTGGGATAGGAATTCCTTTTTGTAACATCCTTGCAAAATTTTCTTCCTTTATAATCTCTAGGTTTTGAATTGCTTCTTCTATAGTTTCTCCATCAGAAATGAAAGCATTTCTGCCTAAAAATGGTATACAGGCAGAATAGCCACCGCCTTCATCATCAGGAATTTTATTAATTTCTATTGGATAATTAAGGGCGAGATAATATTTAAGATCCTTTTGCACAACTTACTCCTTGATTAACCTTATTGCTTCACAAAGCATTCGCATATAAAAAAATTTAATTCTTTTACCACCTGTTGTCGGAATAGTAAGCATTCCTTCTGTTCCATATTTTTCAGGATATTCCTTAAACTTTTCGTGCCAAATTCTGTAATTATGAGAACCTCTCGTATCACCAAATGACCAGGAATCAGGAAAAAAATGATTTAAAATTGACTCTAAATCATCTCTAGGAATTTCTTGTTTGTAATTTGGATTACAAAATTTCTCAAGTCTCTTTTCAATTCTAGACATACTTAAATTTGTGCCAACAAAGTTACTATATATAGTATCACTTTGTCAAGACATTTCCAACTGATTATCGAATTATATTGAAAATTGTTTATTTATAGATTTAGTCATATCAGTAAATTTTTTCTGAGTCAAAATAAGTATTTCAAGTATAATTAACTCATCTCACACACTCCTTGCTTTATCCAAGCGGTTTTTTACTAACTCGGCAACGGACCAGTCGTCTTCTTTATTGTCCTGGCGTCTCTGCGTAAAATTATTTTTCTTGCAAAGCCGCAAAGACGCTATATTTTTTTTCAAATTTCAAATCTTTCATACTCTTCTCTGCTTATTATTCGCTCAATTTCCGGGTCTATTATTTTCACTTCCTCGTATGTGAGGTTGTAGAGTTTGTAAACCATTCCTCAATCACTCCTCACTTTATCCAAGTGTTTTTTACTAACTCGTAAATAACCAGCGGCATAATTCCTTAAAAGTCTTTTGGCTTTAGCCTGATTATAATGTGTCCATTTAATTACTCATCATCATATTATAATGCTCAATATGTCCAGTGATTTCAAAAATTTTCTTGAATACAATTTTAAATTTGTCCATTTGTTCATTAGTAATAGATACATTATAATCATCTATAATCTCGTGTGAACCAGCATTAACCCAAGCGAACAAACTTTTACATATTAATTGCTCTTCTTTTTCAAATTTTTCAATCAATTCGTGTTCGTTTATATTGGCAAGAAACTTAAAGTAAAACTCTATAATCCTACGCATTGAATTTTGAAGTGAAATACAATCACTTGCATTACGCTTAACATCATCCCATAAAAGTTGGTAACTGGTTTTTATAGGACAAGTTTCATATTTATCAATGAAACTAATATTAAAATTTTTCCTAACAATAAAATAGATAGTATCACTCCGATTATTGTAACAAGATTCCCTGCTTGAAATAAAAGTTATTTCTTTAAAGAAATATGCATTATGTGTAAAAATGAAAACTTGTTTAATTGTGCCTTCGTTATTTCTAACATTATCTAAAGTCTTTCTTATTAACATTGAGACAATGAATAAAACATCTGAATCAAAACTTGATACTGGGTCATCTATAACAAGCACCTTATCCTGATTTATATTTTCTTCTGGATTTTCAACACCGTATACAAAATGATAGAAATACAAGAACACTAAAAAGTTTCTTTCACCTTCGCTTAATGTTTTTTTGGCATCTGAGCCATCATTCCGAATTACTTGATAATGTTTTTCATCTTCCGAAGCTTTTAGCTTAAAACCCGTAAAACCAAAATTTTCCAATATCTTATTTATTGCATCAACGGTTGGTTTTACGCTTTTTATTTGCTTCTCTAATTCCCCGATTTCTTTCGTTGTATCTGTAATATTTTGTTCTTTTTGCTGTATTTGCTGAGATATATTTTTAATTGCTTTTTCTATATTATTATTCTCTTTTACATAATTAACTACATCATTTTTTAATAATTCAAAAATAAATCTCCATATTTCATTATTTAAAATTTGCTTTTCACTTTCTTTATTATCAATCAACCTGTTATGCTCTTTTATATTTTCATCAATTTCAGTTAGAATTACATTTATTTCTTCGACCACGTTTGAGTATGGTTTAATTTCTATTTTCTCACTTGGGTTATTTTGTTTTTTCACAAGTAACTGTTTATTCTGATTGATTATTCCATCGATTATATTGTGTTTATCCCTAATAATAGATTTCTTTTCATCAATGTATTTATTTGATAGCAAAAGTAATTCTGAAAAATATTCTTCTACCTTTTTTGCTAAATCAGAATAATTTTTAACATAGTTATTTAACTCGCTAAGTTTTTTTTGATAAGTCTCGTCAAAATACTCTTCCAATTTTTTTCGGAAATCTTCGGATGTTTTTTGCTGACAGAAAGGACAAATATAATTGCCATCTTCATCAATATTTTGATCATAATATTCTTTACCTTGTTTTACCCAATCGTGATTATGCAATTTTTCAATCATCCTGGCTATATCAATATCTTTCTTACCAACGATTGATAATTTCAGAATGCCTTGATTATCTTCAATTGATTTAATCTCTTCTAATGTATTATCATCTAAAAAAATTAGTTCATTTATTTTTGAAACATCACTGCCATAGAGTAAATCATATTTCTCTTTAAGTTTTATTCTATATAATAATGCTGAAGAATTCGAATTTTGAGCTAATATCTCATTAGCAAATTTTTCTTTGCTTCCTTTATATCCAGTAAAAAACAAATCAAAATCATTTTGCAAATCCAAATAACCTTTTTGCCAGCAAGTTTCTTTAAATTCTTTAAATAAGTCAGTTTGTTCTAGTTCTTTTTCCGCCTTTGTTCCGTTTAAACTTGTTAATTCTTTCTTTAGTCTATCTAAATCACTCTTTTTGTTTATTATCTCTTCTTCAATCTCTTTTGCTCCCTTACCAATTGTGTAAATTCCACTAAGTGAATCTTTAGCATAAAAATAGTCTCTTACAAAATCTTCATTGTAAATGATAGTTTTTAATTTGTCATTCCCATACCATTCAACATTACAATAATTATATGCATCTGGATTTGCTAAAACTCTAGTTATAGTGGTTTTACCTGAACCATTAGCCCCATAGAAAAAATTGATTTTTCTTAGTTCTTCTAAATTTACTGCGTTTTCAAATGGTGTAGTATGAAGTTTTATACTATTTATCAAATTAACCTCATTGTTTATTTTTTCCCCATATACATTTCTTCCACCATCTCGTCCAACTCTTTTTGTATTTCTGATAAATTATTTTCGGCTTCTATTTCTTTAATTTTCCCTTCAAACTTTTGCTTTTGGTTATTATAAGCTCTCTCAAATATATTTTCAAATTGTTTTAGCTGGTCAGGTGTTGGTATAATAATCGGCAAGAGTCTAGCATCGTTTATTTGAAACGTTTGTGTGTTTTTAATAAAAGAAAATACATATTCACTTACAAATGTAGAATTTAAAAGACAAACAAAATAATATTCTGGATATTCATTGTAATCCAAAGAAAATAAACTCATACTTTTTACATCGTGTATCCCATTTATCTTAATTCTACATTTTATATTTAACGTATGAATATCACTCCAGCAAAAACCTTCACGGAAATAGAACTGAGGATTTCGGACAACAGGCATCCCTTCGCCCTTTTTACCAGAGTTTTCTTTTAAAAATTTCACATTCTCTCTACTCCAGTCTATATAGTACGGTGTAGGGGCATACCAGCGGTTACCGTCTTTATCGCCTTTATCATACGGAACAAAAGTTTTTGTTCCTTTTATTCCATTTAGTTTCTCATCTTCTGTTAGTTTATCTAAATCTGCAATTTCTTCTTTACTTACAATACGATAAAGCCAGCCTTGTCCAAAAACATCTCTTCCATACTTTTCTTTTAAGTCATCAAAGAGTTTTCTAATTTCTTTTTCTGAAAGATTTTCTAAAAATGTTTGAGCGTCTTGCTTTGTTTTTATGTGTTGTTTTTTACAAAACTCCGTAGCCAAAAGTAATTTCTCGGGTCTTTGCTTCTTTACATTATCTGCCCATTTGGTTTCTTCTAATACTCCAACATATTTACCATTATTAGCTGTAGCTAAACCTTGTCCACCTTCTGTAATCAAACCCAGCAAAGTTATATCACCAGGTCTTAGGTTTTTACGATATTCATCTAACTTTCTTTTGTTTTTTTCAATGTTTTTGCTGGTGGAGATTAAATCCCACCATTTATGTAGTAATTCATTTACTGTTTTACCTAACTTTTCATAAATTTTTATATTCACCGTAGTTGGAATAAAAAATACTTTATTTGGGGCAGCAGAAAAAACAATTTGCTTTGATTTGTATCTATCAGGATTAGATAAATTTGTTTTGCCATCTAAAAAAATAGTGTTATGAGATTCATCAACTATTTGCTTTTGAACAATAGCAACACAAGTATCAACCATAGCCGATTCGAAAGGATTTGCGGTATCAAACAGTTGGAGGATTTTATTTCTTAAAAGGAGTTCTCTTAAATTCTTTTTGGTTTGTATAGTCCAGAAAGTTTTTGAAGAAATATAAGCAAGAATACCATTTTCTTTGAGTAGATTTATTCCTTTGAAGTAAAAGTGGTTGTAGGTATCATCAGCAAAGCCATATTGTTGCTCAAGTTGTTTTTTATCTTGTGAATCTACTCCTTTTGTTGAAATATACGGCGGATTACCAATCACAATATCAAATCCTGAAGATTCGGATACTTTTATTCCAAACATCCATTCTGGGTCAAACCAATCGGAGTGTGTGTTTTGGTCGAAAGGATCCCAGCTTGTAATTTTTTCTGCAATGTCGTTTTGAAAACCATTTTGTTTTAATGCAACTTTAAGTTGTTCTCTTAATTTTTTCTCTTTCTTTTGAAGTTCAACTTTTTCTTTTCTGCTGTTGGTGTAAAATATTTCTTCTCTAACTTCAAATAATTTCTTTTCAAGTGATTCAATTTCGCTTGAAGTTAAACTCATTTGCGTTGGTCTGCTCAATCCAATTAAAGTATTTGCCGCAACAAATTTTGTTTCAAGGTTTGGTAAGGCACGAATATCACGATTTGGTTTTGTGTCATCAATTTCTTGCTCTACCAGTAACGAAATAAAAAATCTAAGTTTACTTATCTGTATTGCAATTTCCTGAATATCAACGCCATAAATACAATTTTCAATCAAGCCAAGTTTTCTTATATAATCAACTGACTTATTCAATAAAGATTTTTCTGTTTCATCTTTTATTTCTGGAGGAACTCTTTCAAGCAATTTCTTTTTCCAGATTTTATTATCGGGGTCAAGTTTATGGAGAGCAAGCACAAGTTTATGCAAAATTCCCATTGGAAAAGCACCGCTACCACAAGCTGGATCAAGAATTTTTATATTCTCAATTGCTTCAATTAATTTTATAGTAGTTTGTTCATCAAAAGGATTTTCATCGGAAGCATAATCGAAAAGTAAACGAAGGTTATCTTCAGATATTTTATCATTATTATTAAGAGAAGTTTTTAAATGTTCAATCAAAGAGTCATTTACCATATACTCAACAATTTCCCTTGGCGTATAATAACTTCCGGTTGCTTTTCTTGCTGTTTCAGAAGTTTCTGGCACATAAGCAGCCAATAAGTTTTCAAATACTTTACCTAATAGTTCTGGGTCTAATGCAACATCCTGGTCAACAGGTGTGTTTTCATCAATTGTAAAGTTGTATCGTTTAAGTATGGTTAAAAGCCCGGTAACTTTTTTATTCTTACCTTTGTCAAGATATTTTGATAAGTCGACATCATTTTCTTTATCGAGGAAAAATATTTCATCTGGAACTTTTAATTTGGTTTCATTCTTAGGATTATCAGAAAAACAGTCAATTCTTATTACTTCAGTACCTATTTTTTTATCTAGGCATTCAAACAAACCACCATTTAAGAATGGCACATTTTCAAATTGTTCTATAAATAAATTTTTGTCTTTTATAAATCTGCTATAACGATAATATCCTTGTTGAAGGTACGCATCGCTTAAGTATCCTTTTTTCTCAGCTTCTTCAACAAATATTCTGCTTTCCTTATCATCTTTTTTCATTTTTGTATTAAGCGTAGCAAAGAATAAATTTTGAAGTATTGCTTTATAGTATGTGCTGCCAGTATTGTCTTTGTAATATATGATTTTGTCAATAAAGGATTTTTCAAATAGTGTAGAAGGAACAAGTTCTTTTTCCTTCATAAACCAGATGAAAATTATTCGTGTAATTAAACGAATAAGACTTTTAGCATTTCTCTTTTCTCTCTCTTTTTCTTCATCATCAGGAAATTCTACTTTATCCATTGCCCAGAAATACCAGTTAGCAATTTCCTGATAGAATTGTTTGGTTACTTTTTCTACACTGAATGCATCAATGATTTTATCGAGCGAGGTAAAATCAGCCTCGGTAAATTGTTTTATGAATGTTTTGTTAGTTTGGTCTTTGTTTACAAAGTAAGTAAATCTTCTAAAGTTGCTCCAGTCTCTTTTGCCGGTTGAAAGGGGAATATCATAAATCAATGAAAAGCGAAAATCACCTTTGTCATCATAGAAAATGAAAAAGCCGGCAATATATTTTTGAGCATCTTTAAGAAATTTTTTGCCAAGTGTGTATTGTGCTTTTTTGCCAGAGCGTTCAGAGAGTGGTTTGTTTACTTTAGCAGTTACAACTACAATTAGATCATCATTATTAACCTTAAATTCACCAAATAAAGATGATTCAGAAAACTGAACATCATTTAATTGGGTTAGTTTTTCTTCAACCAGTCGGAAAGTTCTGGTTTTAGCTCTCAGAAGAGAGTGCAGATTATAATCGTTGAATTGGTGAATAAGGTTTTCAATTTCTTTCATAGTTAAATCCCATTTTAAGTTTCTCGCTAAGTCGCTAAGTGACAAAGACGCAGTTTTAATTCTTTGCGTTCCTGGCGTCTCTGCGTGAAATTCTTTTTCTCGCTAAGCCGCAAAGGCGCTAAATCATTTTGTTAAGTATTGCTATAATAATTTCTTTTTCCTCTTTACCAAGTTTTCTTTTTTCTTTTTCAAGATAATCTTCACCTAATTCTTCTTTGATTGATGTTATTTCTTCTATCGCTTCCTTCAATTCTGTATTGTTTAATTTAAGATTTGCAATTCTTCTTATTGTATAATCCGGTAAAGTACCGTAATCAATTAAATCTTCTTTTAAGGTTCTTATAAATTTTTTAAGACTTAACAGTTTTTCATTTTGATTTACCTTGAGCAGATAGTCAATATTTGTTAATGCTTTCTTTTCATTACTCTGAGCAGATGTTGGCGTATAAATTTTTTCTTTAGATTCTTTGGCTGATTGATACATTTTCCAAAAATCTTCATCAATACTTAAACCTTTTTCATTAGGTTCGCACTTAATTTTATCGAGCACAAGTTCAAGTGAAGAATCATTAACTTCAGTTTTGCCGTCATACGTTTTTACAGTTTTTAAGTACATTCGGTTTTTCATAAAACAAACAATCATCTCATTTTCATTAGATTGTTTTGTTACCTTAATTCGTTTCGGCATTTCTGTCAGCAATTTTTCTAATTCGGGATGCTTGCTCTTAATTTTAAGGTAAAGATTAAGCACTTTGGTATAAAAACTTTCCTCTTCACCTTCTTCAGGATTTTGTAACAATTTCTGAAACAGTTTTGCTGGTGATGGTTCTTCTTCAGGATCAAATATTTTAGAATCCTCACCAAGAGTATTATGAATCATAAACATTTTATTCTGTGCAATTTCTCTTGATCTTACGAGTTGTGCACCCTTTTCTGTCGGAAAGAAATTTACTATGTAAAGTTTTTCAAAAACTTTTTTGCTTATACGATTTATTCTTCCCAATCTCTGAATGACACGAACAGGATTCCAGGGAATATCATAATTGATGACCATTCCGGCACGATTAAGGTTAAATCCTTCACTTAGTTTATCGGTAGAGAGAAGAATATCATAATCATCATCTTGTTTTTTTACTGAAGCATCAAAGTTTCTATTGATTTCAGAAATTTTCGACTCCGGAAGAGAGCCGGTAACTACAAGAGTTCTTTTTCTGATTTCCGGTTTTAATTCTTCTATTTTATCACTCACATATTTGACTGTGTCAGCATATTCAGAAAAGATTACAATTTTTCTTTTAGGTTCGCCGGAATTGGAGGGTTTGCTTAATTCTTCCTGCAAGTGTTTTAACAAGCATTCTGTCTTGGGATCTTGTTCAATCAGTTGAAACTTTTCAAGTTTTCTTAGAACTTCATCAAACAATCTTATATCAGACTTTATATCCTCAATAAACCCTTTACCATCTTTAAATTTTTCTATTTTATATCTTTTATGTTTTTTTGGATATGCACCAGCTGTAATCTGCTTTTCATAATCCTTTAATGCTTCTTCAATTTCGTCCGGTGATTTTTCCACAATACTTTCAAGCAATTCCCTGTCTAGAATGTACTCCCCTTTTAGTGGGTCACCTTTGCCTGTTTTCTCAATAAACTCTAATACAATTTTATTAATTCTCTTAAAATTTTTAATACTCCGCTCAAACGCACCAAATGAACTTTCAAATCTTTTAACTATCAATCTTCGCATAATATCGAACAAGTTGCGCTGTTGCAATAATTCACGGTTCTTTTCGAAATCTTTCTCCTCTTCATCAAACAGATTCTGACCGTGGCCTGTTTCATAAATAAATGGAAGATAAATCGCACCCTTAAATAGTCCACCTTCATTCGGGTCCTCAAAATATTTTGCAATAATTTCATCATAAAATGAGGATTGCTCTGAAGTCAGTTCATAAAACCATTCTTTGGGGTCATCAACAACTGAAAGCTCTTTAACTTCGTTTTTATAATTTGGATTTTTAAGAAGGTCTAATCTGTTTCTTCTTATAGTAATCGGTTCGATGACATCTCTTATTTGTTTTGCGAGCTGGTGTGTTCTTCTTTTAATTTTGCTCAGATCAATTGAATCCTCGCCGAAGAAAGTTCTGTAAAGTTGTTTGGCAGTTTTGGCTTTTTTTGCGTCTCTTGAGTTATAATTTTTTCTTATAAATGCAAGTTTATCAAATAAATAATTAATTGCTCTGAATACAAAAATTAAATCACTACCAAGAGTTATGCTTGATTTTTTAGGGGTTATAAATAAATTCAGTAAAGCTAAAACATCTTCGGGTTTGTTATTAAAAGGCGTAGCAGTAAGAAGAATTACTTTTTTATCTCTGCAAATATTCTTTAATAATTCATATCCTTTAGTATCCTGATTTCTGAATCTATGGGCTTCATCAACAATAACAACTTCAATATCATCATTTGCTTTTACGAATTCTAATGTTTTCTCAAGATCGCCAAGTGAACGAACTTCCCAGTCATACAGCTGAAACTCATTCAGATATTTTTTCCAGCCTTCAGTCATATTATCGTCACCGATCAATCCTGGTGGACAAATAACTACTCCTCTTGATCTAAGATTTTTTGCAACCATACAAGCAATAATTGTTTTACCGAGTCCAACAACATCAGCAATAAGAACTCCATTATGATTTTCTATTACTGACAACGCCATTTCTACGGCATCAATTTGATATCGGTAAAGTTTATATCCTTTATCAGTCAATAATTTTTTAATTGCTGTAGAAATTTTTTTGTGCTGAAAAGAATCTAGATAAGTTTTTAATACTAAAGTGTAAGCTTCAAACGGTGATATTTTTTTTATCAGAGTTTCATTTTCAATTAATTCTATCAGTCGCTTTTTAATATCATCTGCTTCAGTAATTTTAACACCATCTTTCCAGAGATTATCAAAATATTCTTCTGCATCTTCAAAACCATAATCAGAAATTTCAACATTAAACTCACTTTGAGTTGTAAGCCCTGCTTTAGTAAGATTGCTGCTTCCGGTTATAAAAAGTTTATTCTTACCAACTTGATCTTCTTCAAGTTTGAATAAATATAATTTAGAGTGATTAGGCTTAAATGTTTTTCTTATTACTAATCTATCGTCAGTGATCAGTTGCAGAAAAAAGTCTGCTTGTTCATAGAATTCTTTGATATCAAATAAATCTGTATTAATTGATTTTTTTACAGAATCAAGAAAATTATTTATTTTTTCTTCATCAGTCAGCTTTTCATTCTCAGCATACTCAACCAAACTGAAATTAAACTTATCAACATCCAATCCTACAAGAATTTTTAGTATGAAATTATTCTTTTGCTTTAGTCCTTCATATAATTCTCTGATTCCGGAAAAATAGAAGAATCCAATAAGGAATTTTAATTCTTCGCTTTTGCTTATTAGTTGATTTAATCTTTTTTTAAGATCTTTAGTTGATTGGTTGGTGATGAAGTTACTCATAATTAATATAATTTTGTTGGGAATAGAATAGTTACTCCAAGTTTAAATCAATCTGAAATTACTCTATAAGAATAAAGTATTCATATTGATCGAGAAATTTTTAATAAAAACCTCAGAAAGAAGTTTAGACTGATTTGTTATAAATTGATGAGACATTGTTACCTATTTATTTTTTGAATCACCACCAATAAGTTAACTTGCAATATCCAACCCAACCCCTAGAAATAAAATCGTAGTGAAATTATAGGCATCTTAGATATATTCTCAAAAATAACGATAAGATTTATCGAAATCTAACGGATTGGGTACAGGAGGAAAAAATGATGGGTTTTTTGTGCACCCTGGGGGACTCGAACCCCCGACCAATAGATTAAGAGTCTACTGCTCTACCAATTGAGCTAAGGGTGCTCTCAAAATTAATTATTTTCACATGGCTTTCAAAACTTTTCGATGATTTATGTTGTTATATCACTACGATTCTCAACTCAAAAAAGTATATTTAATCATCTTATTTCAATCATTTTATTATAAAATAGAAAGGACCATAACAATGCCAATTAGAAAAGCGAATGCAGAGTGGAAAGGCAACTTAGTTCAAGGAACCGGTACTATTTCAACTGAAAGTGGAGTTCTTAAAAATATTGCTTACAACTTTGTGTCAAGATTCGAAACTGGTACAGAAACTAATCCAGAAGAGTTGATTGGAGCGGCTCATTCAGCTTGTTACTCAATGGCTTTTGCAAATAACCTTGCTAAAGCCGGTTTTACTGTTAATTCAATTAAAACTGATGCTAAGGTATATATTGAAAAACTTGAGGCAGGTTTTACAATTACTAAAATTGAATTGGATACAGTCGGCGACGTTCAGGGAATTGATGAAAATAAATTTCTGGAATTTGCTGAGCAAACAAAAACAACCTGCCCAGTTTCAAGAGCTATAACAGGCCCAGCTTTAATTTTAAAAGCGAGTTTAAAGAAATAATTCTGAACACTAATACAAAAGCGGATAGTAAAAATCTATCCGCTTTTAACATTTCACAGGGGGCTTTTAATTTAATAAGTACTCATACTCCGGATGGCGTTGAAAGTACACATCAACATAAGAACAAGATGGAATGATTTTAAATCCATTTTGCTTTGCATATTCTAACGCAGCTTCAACTAATTTACCGGCAATTCCCTTCCCTCTTAGCTGGTATGGGACATAAGTATGATTCAAATCTAAAATATTATCAAGCTTTACATAGTGAAGATGTGATTCCAAGTTTTCAGTAATCACATAAAACTTTTGCTGATGCTCGTCGTGCAGTATCTCCATAACATTTACTAACTATTGAAACTAAATAACCCTTTCAATTTTTTATTGGAAGAAAAGAATAGTTCTGATCATAGTAAAGCATTTGCTCAACAAAGTCATCGGGATATTCTATTTTAACATCAACAAGTTTGCTGCCTTCATAAACGGGTTTCAAAACCGGGTTGATAAATCCCTTGTAAGGGGCAATATTCAATTTGGCATATCTTTCCTTTACTTCTTTATGGAGCTCTAAATCAATTTTAACGCCGTAAGTTTCAACTAAATTTTTTGCAGCTTCATAATCACCTTCGGAAGTTATTCTTTGAACTTCTTTGAGCAGTTGTCCGAACAAAACTCTAAGCTTTTGGTAATCGTTAATCACAAAATAAGTTTTACCATCTCTAATTTTTTTCTCGATAACGTTCTCGGTTTTGCCTTTTTCTAAAACCCATTTAGCTATAAGCTGGCGGTTTCTCATGTGTGCCTGTTCAATATTATCGCCAAGCTCTATACGATTTAACTGAAGCATTAGACCATTTCTGATGTACCTATCATACTCAGCTTTTCCAACCTCAAGACTGGGCATCACACCAATATCAATTAACTTTTGATCTAAACCATAATAAAGTGCAACTAAATCTGCACGAGTTTCTTCAATTGCAGAAGCATAATTTTTTAGAGATTGTTTCGGAGTTCCAACTCCAGGTTTAATTTGACCTGATGCATGACCAATAACCTCGTGAAGATCGGTGTGTAAATTATCGGCAAGATCACCATACTGTTTTGCACGCTTGATTTCTTCTTCCGTAAAATAAAATTCGTTAAAGATTTCCGATGAACCGGCTTTGTTGTATGAATGAACAATGTTTCCAAGATTCACAGATTTTGAGCCGTGCACTTTTCTAATCCAATTTGAGTTGGGAAGATTTATTCCAATTGGAGTTGAAGGAGAAGCATCGCCCGATTCTACCACAACAGTAATTACTTTTGCTGAAATACCCACAACATTTTTCTTTTTATATTCATCAGCAATTGTTGAATGGTCTTCAAACCACTGTGCTTGCCTGCTGATAGCATCAATTCTTTTTGTTGCTTCTAAATCTTTAATGGAAACTATTGCTTCGAATGAACCTTTAAAACCTAATGGATCGTTATAAACTTCAATGAATCCATTAACAACATCAACTCGCGAAGTAGTATCTTGAACCCAAAGAATGTTGTACTCATCCCAGGTTTTAAGGCTGCCGGTTTTATAATACTCAACTAATTTTTGAAGTGCCTTTTTCTGCAGTTCGCTTTCAGCTGCGCCAACAGCTTTTTCGAGCCAATAAACTATTTTTTCAATTGCAGCCGAATACATTCCTCCAACTTTCCAAACCTTTTCAGTTAACTTTCCGTTTTCTTTTACTACTTTGGAATTAAGACCGTGCCATACAGGAGTTGAATCGTTTTTATCAATCATGCTGCCATAAAATTTTTCAACTTCTTTTTGATTTGTTCCTTCATAAAAATTAACAGCCGAGGTTTTAATCAAATCGGCACCGGGAGTTAAATTAACTTTTTGTGCATCGATATTAGGATTAAAAATGATCGGCACAAGCTTATTCAGCAGATTATCAACTGTTTCGGTTTCCGTAATTGGCAGCAGCTTAGGATCTGAATTAAGCAATAAGATTTTGAAATACTCGGGTGTGAATTCCGGAGTAAACTTTTTACTTGAATAATGGTGATGAATTCCGTTTGAAAACCAAACCCGCTTTGCATAAACTAAAAAGTTTTTATACTCAGCACTCTGCCTGTCACCATTATACGAGCGAACTATACCGCTCAAAGTTTTTCGAATCAGCAAATTGTTTTCATAATTCTGATCATAATAAATATCTCTGCCGGCTAAAGCAGCTTCGTACAAGTAGTACACAAGCTCTTTTTCTTTTAGAGATAATTCTTCAAAGCCCGGAACTTTGTATCTTAAAATTGCTAGATCGGCAAATTGTTCTGTTTGATATATGAAATCATCTGATTCTTCAGCTTGTTTTAGTTGGTTCATTTTATCCTCATTTTTTGCGCAGCCAATTAGTAACAACATTAGTAAAAATACTGCCAATAAATTTTTCATGATTTTACGCCAATTGTTTATGATTTAGTTAATTATTTAAAAATATTTTTATCGTTTTTTATTGTTTTTGTTTGCAAGTTTAATCGAATCCAATTTAGCAGTCAATTCAATTCTTTTCTTCTTTCTTTCAAGGATTAAATCCAGATAATCATTTATTTCATCCTCAACATCTCCAGCAGAAATTTTCACTTCATCCGGATTGTTTACTGATTTTCTCCAGGGTTTTTCATCATCAAAATCATATTCATCAAAAATTATTACTGGTGTTCCATAGGCGCGAATAGATTCTTCATCTGCAGTTACAATCCATTGATCTGCCCAGTTGTAAATCCATTGAGCATCCTTCTCATAAAGCCGAACACATGCATGACTTGCAGGATATCCCGGCATTTCATATTGATGTAGCGAAACACCTTCAAAGTTCTCGATGTTAAAACTCCACTTTAAAATCCACTCATCATCAAAAGTACTAACAGTTTCTTCTGCTTTCCAATTAGTATGAAATAAGCCATTGGGAGTTGGAGTTTCCTCCTTTCCGGTGCTTGTTGGACCCCACAACACAAGATTGCCAAGCTGATAAGCTGCAAATGCTTGAACTCTTTGCGATACTAAAATTAACTTTGGAATTTGAAATGCTTCTTCAACTTTAAGAGGAAATGGCGAGTAATATTTCCAGTTGGTTACAAAAGTATCGGGAACAACCACCGAATCTCTTCTCTTTAGATTTTTTTTATCAATTCGATTTAATGCAAGAATTAAATCGGCTCCATTTTGTCCGAACTTTCTAACAAGTTTATAGTATGTGTTGCCTCTTTTTGGATAGTAAAATTTGTATTTAACCGGTCTTTTAGAAAATTCTTTCTCCAGGGAATCGGAAACTGCTGTCAGCTTAATTCTAAGTGAATCTTCTCCAGTCATTACATATTCTTCTTCGGATGTACAGCTTGACAAATACAAAAGACTACTTAGCAGCAGCACAAATAAGCTGTAATTTTTATGGCTGTCCATTGGTCAGTACTTTTCGGTTTTTGAGTTCTTCAACAAGCTGCTTGTAGTTTAAAAACTGCACCGCATCCCATCCCAATTTTTTAGCAGCATCTGTGTACTCAGCTATATCATCAATGTACAAAAGTTCTTGAGGCGGAACATTGGCTGTAACTTCAACTTGCTTATAAATTTTCTCTTCGGGTTTCACTGAACCAGCTTCAAATGATAAAACTTTATAATCAAAGTAAGAGAGAAATTCATACTTCTCCCAGCCGTACTGTTTATGAAGCGGATCGGTGTTGGACAAAAGGATTAGCATATAATTTTTTTTTAAAGTCGGAAGCAAGGAAATAACATCATCATGTGCAGTAAAAATATCAGCGTAAATTTTGGAAAAAGTATCTGCATCAATTTTATTGTTTATGCCTTTCAGAGCAAATTGAATAAAATCGTGAGTGCTTATCTTTCCCCTTTCAAATTCACGGTGAATGTCGTAATATTTTTTGAAGTGCGCCAAAAAATCATTACCAAGATTAGGTTCTATTTTATTAAAACGATTAACAGCTATATCGTAATCAAAATTTATCAAAACCTTTCCTAGGTCGAACACAATTACTGAATATTTTTTTTCTGGCATAAGTATAGAATATGAATGAATCACTCGCAAAAATATCTGATTTAATGCTCAAACGGAAAATTAAAATGAGTATTTTAAGTATGTACAAACTAGCAAATCAAAATAAAACTATTAATCAGAGAATTATTATGAAAAGAATATTTATTCTTGCCGTCATCATTTATTTATCAGCACCGAATTTTGCCCAACTGAATTTGGGACCTATTGTTGGAGCAGTAACCCAAAACTCAGCAGTTATTTTGGTAAAGACTTACAAGCCGCAAACTGTTCAAATAGAATTGTTTACACAAGAAAATCCCCATCCTTCAATTTTTTCTGATACTTTTACAAGTGATACGAGTAATTATAATTATGTAAAGATTCCTATTGTTAACCTAAAGCCAAACACTGCTTATTTTTATCGAGCAATTGTTGGAGGGTTAAAATCTAAACGGTGGCATTCATTTAAAACTTTTCCGGAAGATAAAGCATACGGTTTTTCATTTGGTTTTGGGTCTTGCCAGCAGTCAGGATACTCAAAATGGAATCCAGAAATATTTCCGGTGATTGCACAGGATTCACTCAGGTTTTTCATTCAAATTGGCGATTGGACTTATCTCGACTCAACAGAAAAAAAATATGGTTACCGCTTTAATACCAGCATGGATTTAATTGAGAAAAGTTATCAATCCAAATACAATTACAATTACCCTTTTGCAAGTGAAGTGCTGTCACAAATGCCGGTAATGTATGCTTATGATGACCATGACTTTGCGGCAAACAACCCCGATGGAACTGATCCTGCAAAACAAAATTCACTTTTGGGATATAAAACATTTTTTCCGCATTACCCATTAAAAAATCCGGATAATGGAATTTGGCAGAGTTTCAATTTTGGTGACGTTGAATTTTTTATTCTTGACTGCCGTTCACAAAGAAATATAAATAAGAACGCCCTGGATGAACATGGAAACTTTAGTCCACCGAAAAAACATTCAATGCTTGCGGGATATGAAATCAATGGTGAAAATCAACTTGATTGGTTTATGAATGCACTTAAAAATTCTACAGCAAAGTGGAAAGTTATTGTATCCACTGTGCTGTTTAATCCCTCTTACGCTAAGGTTTTTCAAAATGCAGAACTGTTAAAAAAATATCCTTGGATGAAGGAAGATGTAATTGATAAATGGGCAGGTTTTCCGCATGATCTCCAGCTTCTTTTCAATACAATCAAAGAGAATAATATTAAGAATATTCTAATAATCAGCGGGGACAGTCATTCGTCATACATTGATGATGGTACTAACTCGGTGCTTCCAGAAATTAGCGCATCAAATCTTGATGTAAATAATTCGCTTCTGCATAAAAAGTTGGAAGAAGGAGGGATTAACATTTGGAACCGAGGAACTTATAATGGTAACGGACATGTGTACGGTAAAGTGAGTTTTATTTATGCGGATGATGATTATGCTTTATTGGAAATTATTGATGAAAGCGGAAAATCTGTTGTCTCTTATCGGTTAGGAGTTAAACAAGAACGTTAATCAATTTGAAAAATTTCATCCGGAATACCAGTATTTACTTTAATTGACTGAATTGTGAAGTCTAAAATTTGGTTTCCAAGATATTGTTTTATTTTGAAGGGATAACGGATTCCATCTACCGTTCTGTAATCACCAAATTCAGTTATCTGCTTAAATTTACCGTTAGAAGTAATTATGTCTTTTGAATCCCTAACTTTCAATCCTGTTTCAAGATCAAAATATTGATACCACTCGGCACCATTTGGAAGCGTAAACAAAATTGTATAACAATCACGTTCATTTATCTTTTCCATTCCTTTATACTTAAGCAATACATTATTTTGTTCGGGTTCAAGTAAAAGATTCATTAGTGCATCAAAATTGAGTTTTGTTAATTCGTTTCCTGTCATTTCTTGAATTATATCTCCAACAATTTTCACTCCTTTATTTCCATCAAAAATAATTTTCTGTTCAACATCACCCACAAAAGTTTGCTGGCATAATTTATTAGGAGCTTTTTGATAGAAAACTATTTCTGTTCCGAGTCCTTGAACAATTCCTTTCATATCAATGATTCTATCATTAACACTTCTTAATAATTCCTCTCCTCCAATAGAAGCAAAGTACTTTTTTAATATTTCTTTAGCGTAAGCAGTATTTTCAACTATTAAACTGGCGGAATCTGTATACGGCTGTTTAGCAAGCATAGAATCAAATTCAACAAGAAATAATTCGGTGTTGTTTTTATCATCATAATCAAACAGTTCAACGGATATCTCCACAGCCTGTTTAAAGTTCTTTAATAAAATTTTGTTATTGTCGGAATTTGGAGTGGTTGAGGTGTTCATAAAATTTAGAAAAAAAACAAAAAGTAAAAGATAAATAGCTTTCATAAACCACCTCTCAATAATTTATGTTTTCCCTATGAGAAAATAGTAATTACTCTAATTAAAAAACAAAAGGAAAAGATTAAGCAGCAAGCAAACAAATATTAAAATGAATGAAATAGAAACTCTAAAAGAATAATTTAAAATAAAAAAGCGCTCGAGCGAGCGCCTTAAGAATCAGTTGTTAATTTTCTAGCCCTTTGATTTTGCTTCGCTAACAACGATGTTCCTTCCGCTTAAATCTTTGCCATTAAGTGCTTGAATAGCATTGTTTGCATCAGATTCTTCAGCCATTTCTACAAAACCGTAACCTTTAGACCTGCCAGACTGACGGTCAGTAATAACTTTAGCTGAAACGACTTTACCATGAGCTTCAAAAGCAGCTTTCAAAGTATCATCGTTAACGGACCAGGGAAGACTTCCCACGAAGAGTTTAGTACCCAAAAGTAACCTCACAAATAAAGTAAAAAAATAAACTCAGTTCAAAAGAACCTTATTTGAACATACAACTAAAATTTCAGAAATACAAAAGATTTTTTTTTCGAAAATAATTACTTCAGTTATCTGTGATCTAAATCAGGCAATTGATATGCCTAATTTTAGGACATCAAGTAGCTTATTGCAGAATTTAAGTTGTCTATGGGAATGATTTTTATTGCAGAATCTTTTAGAGATGCATTATTATATGATGGTATCAAGATGGTACTGAAACCTAACTTTTCCGCCTCTTGAATTCTTTTCTCAATCTGGCTCACACTTCTAACTTCCCCGCCTAAACCAACCTCCCCAACTACTATTGTATCTCCATCAATCTCTTTATCAAGTAAACTGGATGCGATACTGCAGCAAACAGCCAAATCGATTGCAGGTTCAGTTATTTTTATTCCACCAGCCATGTTAAGAAAAACATTATTTGCAGATAACCGAAGACCAGCACGTTTTTCTATAACTGCTAAAAGTATAGCAAGTCTTCTATAATCAAATCCGGTTGCAACTCGCTGAGGATTTCCAAAGTTCGATGGAGTAACTAAAGCTTGAACTTCAAGAAGGATTGGTCTTGTACCTTCCATGCTTGAGGTTACAATTGATCCTGAAGTTTTACGTTCTCTTTCACTGAGGAATAATTTGCTCGGATTTCGGACTTCTTGCAATCCATTTTCATGCATTTCAAAAACGCCAATTTCATTTGTGCTGCCAAATCTATTTTTTTGCGCTCGCAAAATTCTAAATGAATGATGATGTTCTCCCTCAAACTGAATAACAGTATCCACAATGTGCTCTAAAATTTTTGGTCCGGCTATAAATCCTTCTTTTGTAACATGACCGATCACAATTACGCAAAAATGCTTTTTCTTAGCTTCTTCCATCAGAGTAACAGTACATTCCCTAATCTGTGTCATCGTACCCGGAGAATTATCAAGCTCGCTCATTGCAATAGTTTGAATTGAATCAATAACTACAAGCGATGGCGATATCTTATTTATGGAATCTAAAATTGCGGTTAGATCAGTTTCAGGAAGAACAAAAAATTCATCAGACGTAATTCTTAATCGTTCTGCACGCAGTTTAATTTGCTTTGCCGATTCCTCACCAGAAACGTACAAAACAGGAGTTTTAAGATTGGCACATGCTTGCATAGCAAGTGTTGATTTACCAATACCTGGATCTCCACCCAATAGAATAACTGACCCTGGCATCAACCCGCCGCCAAGCACTCTGTCAAATTCTTCAATTTGCGTTTGTATTCTTTCTTCTTCGGCTGCAAAAATTTCATTGATTCTGCTCAATGGAACTATATTCTTGCCAGCTGTTTGTTTTTTCTTTCCTGTCTCAACAAGCTCTTCTACAAAAGCATTCCAACTTTCGCATTCGGGACATTTACCTATCCATCTTAAAGATTCATAACCACAATTTGAACAGATGTATTTTATTCTTGATTTGGGCATGATATAATAATTAGATTACTGGCAAAACTACAAATATTTTAATATTTAATATAAATCTTTAAATCATCGGTTAGTTAAAAAGCTAACTATAGGAAGTAAGATGATTTATTAAATAATCCTAATTCTACTGACTTTAGCAGCAGTAATTACCTTTAAGTATTAAATCCGAATTACTATTTTCAATCATTATAAAGAATTTTCTCTAATAAAAATGAAAACTGAGCATCGACCATTACCAACAATAATTATTTTACTAGCACTTATTAATTTACTAATCCACTTAATTACGACCGGCTTTTTTAACTACGGTATTTTCAGAGACGAACTGTACTATTTAGCATGTACTAAAAGATTGGATTTCGGATATGTAGATCATCCTCCATTCTCCATTTATATACTTGCTTTATGGAAGCTGGTTTTTGGTGATTCACTTTTTGCAATTAGGCTGATTCCGGCTTTAGTTTCAACATTAAGCTTATTTATGTTGGGTATAGTTACAAAACGGCTGGGAGGTAAAAGACCAGCGATAATAATTGCTGTGTTAGCTTTTATGACAACGCCAATTTTCCTTGGAATGAATACTATTTTTTCAATGAATACTTTTGATTTTCTTTTCTGGATTACTTCAACATATTTTCTTTTAAGAATAGTTCAAGAAGAAAACCAAAAAATGTGGATTTGGCTTGGTATTGTTATTGGATTGGGTTTATTAAACAAAACCAGTATGCTTTGGCTGGCTGCTGGAATTTTAGGAGCAACTGTTTTTACTCCCTTAAGAAAAGATCTTAAAACCAAATATCCCTATTTAGCCGTATTAATTGCACTTCTTATATTTTCGCCGTTTATAATTTGGAACATTCTGCATGATTTTGCACACCTTGAGTTTATGCAAAATGCTGCTACTAGAAAGTATGGCGGCTTAACACCGATTTCATTTATTGCGGATCAATTATTAATCCTAAATCCGCTTTCCATTTTAATTTGGTTACCAGGATTTTATTTTTTCTTTTTTGATGATGCTGGGAAAAAAGTTAAAGCTGTTGTCTTTATTTGGATTATAACATTTGTAATTCTATTTATAAATGGGCATAGCAAAGGAGAATACATTGCGCCAGCTTATCAAATTCTTTTTGCTGGCGGTGCAGTTATTATTGAAAAGTGGAGCGTTACAAAAGCTTGGCTAAAATACACAATTGCGATTCCTATAATTCTTGCTAGTTTATTCTTTACTCCATTTGCCCGTCCTTTACTTTCACCAGAGTCTTTTCTAAAATATCAAAATTTAATCGGCCTCAAACCCCCAAGTAATGAAGGACATGAAACTATACTTCCACAATTTTACTCGGACATGTTTGGCTGGGAGGATTTAGCAAAACAAGTTTCTAAAGTATATCAGTCTATCCCAAAATCCGAACAAGATAAAACTGTGGTTTACTGCAGCAATTATGGAAAAGCCGGTGCGATTGAATACTTTAGCAAAAAATATAATCTTCCAAAAGTGATTTGTCCGCATAACAGTTACTGGTTCTGGTGGCCAATGTCAAATGATTATTCAACATTAATAATAATTGGCGGTGAGATTGAAGATCATCTTACCTCAATTAAAGATGTTAGGGCCATAACTACCTATCAAACCGATTACGCCATGCCTTACGAAAACAATCTAACAATTTATGTTGGAAGAGGTTTCATAAGATCACTGCAGACAATAAGAATGAGCAACAAGATTTTTATTTAACTTCAGAAGTGAAAAAACCTAGCAGAGTCTTCTTAAATTTTAAAATCGTAATTTATATGAAAACGAGAATCCATTTTTTTTGTTATCGATATAACCCTGCCTTGCCATAAGTCGTGCTTTTGTGAGGTGACAAGACCCATAAATTTTATTTTCATAAGCCTCAGTAAAATCTATTCTATAAAAATTGTTAGGAGTTTGTTATTAAAATTGATCACTAACAATGGTTTATTTCATATAAAATTCACCTCAGCTTATTCCTAAATGCTTAATTAGAAAGAGTGATGCTTAACACGCATTAATTAAATTTTTCGAAGTAACTTGATTTGTTACCTCGATGTTGTGATGCATATTCAACCGCTCAATATCACAAACATCATTAGCATCACCTATGCCGCACAAAAACCGGTCAGGTTAATTATTTTTTCAATAATTTATTAAAAGGAGTTTCTATGCGAAACACTTTCTTCATTGCGTTTACAATCGCAATGTGTTCTGTTCTTTTGTTTCTTCAGGTTAACTGTACACAGCAAGTGGAACAAAAGCCGTTAACTCAGGAAGAATTGATTGCCCGAGGAAGTTACATCGTAAATTCCAGCGGATGCGGTGACTGCCATACACCCAAAATTATGTCGCCAAATGGGCCTGTAGAGGATACAACGAGATTTCTTTCTGGTTTTCCAGCCGAAGATAAACTTCCGCCTCTAGATTTGAAAACTGTGGCCCCTGGTAACTGGTATGTTACAGAAAAAAATCTTGCTGCTTGGGTAGGACCTTGGGGTATTTCCTATGCTTCAAATATAACACCCGACAATGAAACCGGAATCGGCACCCTTTCAGAGGAAATGTTTATAAAAACAATTAGAGAAGGAAAATTGATGGGAGTAGGCAGACCATTATTGCCCCCAATGCCTTGGCCAATGTTTGCTAGAAAAACAGATGAGGATCTCAAGGCAATTTACGCTTATTTGATGTCAATAAAACCAGTAAAAAATAAAGTTCCGGATCCTGTTCCCCCGCCAAAACTTGCCGAATATTTTTCTAAAAAATAATTAATAAAAAAAACCTTCGAGGTTGCAAAACAAAACCTCGAAGGTTGCTTTCAATTAAATCGAAATTAACCCACCGGAATTTTAGTTTTATTTTCCTTTAACCATACTTCCAAGTTTTTTAATTCTGGATTGAGCAACTTTGTGAAGCCAACATCTCTTAAACCGTTAACATCTTTATCACAATCATGATAAAATTGAAACATGTTTCCCGCTTCATCAGCACCTGGAAAACCAAAGCTGCGAAACATATCAAATGAAACTTTGTTGTAAACAACTTCCTCACCTAAGGTTTTTGCAAATAAATCTGCCATCTCTTGAATGGTTAGATGATCACTAGCTATTCCTATTTTTTTACCAAAAAATTCATTTCCTTTTTTAAATATTGCATAAGCACATTTGCCAATATCATCAGATGCAATACCTGCCAGCTTTTTATCACCCATGGGAATGGTAAGCGCCAATCTTCCATCAGGACCTCTTTTAGGACCCAGCCCGAAGTAGATAAAATTCTCCCAATAAAATGATGCATATAAAAAAGTTACAGGCAAATTCAAATCGGTAAAAAATTTATCGGAACTGCCCTTGCCGTCAAAGTGGGGGACTTTATACTTCTCCTGAAGAGTGGGCATTCTGCTATCTGTCAATGGAATCCACTTACGTGTATCTTCTAAAGTAGACCAGATAATATGCTTAACATTAGTTTCCTTTGCAGCTTTTGCAATTGATTCAGCTTGTAAGATTTCTTTTTCTGCTGAAAAATGATGCCAGAAAAATGTTACAGCATATACTCCATAAGCATTTGAAAATCCGGAACGAAGGCTTTCATAATTATCAACATCAACTGTAACTACTTCTACACCCATTTCTAATAATGCTTTAGCTTTTTCTGAATTAGGATTATGAACTAATGCACGAACACTAAACTCGCTTGATTTGTCGTTCAATATTGCACGAACCAAACCGCCGCCCTGCGCACCTGTTGCACCAAGTACGGCAATAATTTTTTTATCAGCCATTTTTACTCCTTATAAGTTAATAGTTAAAGCAAAGCTAAGAGAAAAGCTGTCCTAGTAAAAGGAAAAGAAGCGGGGATATGATGTGGAGCATATAAAAAAACCTTCGAGGTTACAACACAAAACCTCGAAGGTTGCTAGTGTAGAAACGTTTATTACTAAAATTTACCCACCATTTCCTCAACCTTACTCAACGCAGCTTGAACATTGGCAACATCTTTACCACCTGCAGTTGCTAAGTGATTTTTGCCGCCTCCGCCGCCGCCGACAAGCTTCGCAACTTCTCCAACAATCTTTCCAGCACTTAGTTTCTTCTCTTTGATAAGATCATCTGAAACGACACAAACAATACTTACTTTTTCATCAATAACAGAGAATAAAATTCCGACACCGCTTTTAATTTTGCTGCGAAGCTCATCTCCCATACTTTTTAATTCATCAACATTCGCAGAAGTTACTGTTCCTTTATAAACATTAATTCCATTTACTTGCGCTGATTGTCTAAGTAAAGTGTCCACTTGTCCAAGTTTATCTTTTAGCATCAGCTCGGAAATTTCTTTCTCTAATTTCTTTTTCGCTTCAAGCAGTTCTGCAATTCTTTCATCAGATTGCTTTAGTTTTTCAATTTGGCTGTCTATGTACTTCTCAACACCTGATCCGGTAACGGCTTCAATTCTGCGTACACCGCTTGCAATTGAGGATTCGCTAATAATCTTAAACAATCCAATTTGGGATGAGTTTTGAACATGGGTGCCGCCGCAAAATTCTAGACTAAACTCGCCGAACTGAACCACATTAACTTTATCGCCGTACTTATCGCCAAAGAACATCAATGCGCCCATCTTCTTTGCAACTTCAAATGGAATATTTCTATGATGCTGAAGCTGAATATTCTTCCTAAGCTCTTCATTTACAAGTGCTTCAATATCTTTTACTTCGCTTGCAGTTAATTTAGCAAAGTGTGTGAAGTCAAAACGAAGTCTGTCCGGTCCAACATAGGAACCGGCTTGATGAACATGAGTTCCCAAAATTTTCCTTAATGCTGAATGCATAAAGTGAGTTGCTGTATGGTTCCGCATAATGTCCCAACGCCTTTGTTCATCAACCTCTGCTACAGCATCCAATCCTGGAGAGAGTAAGGTGTTTGACTCATTTTGAATAACATGAATTGTCTTATCATCAATTTTGGTAACATCAACAACCGGCAGTTTAACATTGCTGGCGATAAGGTTTCCAAGATCATCAATCTGTCCGCCGGCTTCAACATAAAAAGGAGTTTTATCAAGAATCACTAAATCATTTCCATTTTCTTTTTTATGTCCAATAATTTTTGAAGTTGATTTTAATTCATCATAACCGGTGAAGAGAGGTTTATCTTTCGATACAAATTCGAAAGAGCTTGTATCTCCAACTGAAATGTTTACTGATGCGAATTTATCTTTTGCAGATTCTCTTGCTCTTTGCTTTTGGGAATTCATCAGTTCGTTAAATCCAACTTCATCGACAGCAAATCCTCTTTCCCGAGCCATAACGTTTGTAAGATCAACCGGAAAACCATAGGTATCATAAAGCATAAATAAATCTTCACCGGGAATGACTTTGACTTTATCTTTTTCCAAACCTTTTATCAGCTCCTCAAACAAATCTATTCCCCTGTCAAGCGTAGCATTAAAGTTTACTTCTTCACCTTTGATAACTTTTTTAACGTATTCTTTCTTCTCCTTTATTTCGGGAAAGACATCGCTCATTGTACCTACTAAAACATCAAGAAGCTCAAATAAAAAGGGTTTGTTAAGATTTAGTTTTCTTCCATAACGGGCAGCCCTTCGTAAAATTCTGCGGAGAACGTAACCTCTTCCTTCATTGCCTGGAACAGCACCATCAGCTATGGCAAACGTTAAAGTTCTTATATGATCAGCAATTACTCGCATCGCAACTCGTTGTTCTTCCTTTGCAGAGTTATAATTTACTCCGGCAATTTCTGATACCGCATCAATCAAAGGAGTGAAAACATCAGTATCATAATTTGAATTTTTCTTCTGAAGAACTGCGCAAACTCGTTCGAAGCCCATCCCAGTATCTACATGTTTTGCGGGAAGTTCGTGCAGAGTTCCTTTTTCATCTCTGTTGTACTGAATGAAAACAAGATTCCAAATCTCAATACATTCCGGAACTCCGGCATTCACATATTTCGGGTTATCAAAATCATCACCAACATTTATGTGAATTTCCGAACATGGTCCGCAGGGTCCGGTATCTCCCATTTCCCAAAAATTATCTTTCTCATCAAAACGTAAAATGTGATTTGGATTGATATCAGTTTTTGTTTTCCAATAGTCAAAAGCTTCATCATCAGTTCTGTAGACTGTTGCCCACAATCTTTCTTTAGGAAGATTCCAAACATCGGTTAGAAGTTCCCACGCCCATTCGATGGCTTCAGCTTTGTAATAATCACCAAAGGACCAATTACCAAGCATCTCAAAAAAAGTGTGATGATAAGTATCGTGTCCGACTTCTTCCAAATCATTATGCTTGCCGCTAACACGAATACATTTTTGAGTGTCGACTGCGCGCTTGTATTCCCGTATTCCCTTGCCCAAAAACACATCCTTAAATTGATTCATTCCGGCATTTGTAAAAAGCAGCGTGGGATCATCGAACGGTACTACCGGCGAGCTTGAAACAATTTTGTGATCTTTACTTTTGAAGAAGTCTAAAAATTGTTGCCTTATTTCTTTTGAAGTCATAAATCTTATTAAGTTAAATAGTGTGCAAAGATA
>JACAFC010000210.1 GCA_013388515.1 Ignavibacteriaceae bacterium
AAATTAAATCATTTTTGTTGAGACCTGTTGGTCCAGGATTAATGACTATATAAGATTCATAATAAATTACTTTTTCAAGCTCCTTTAATGATAATCCTATAATATTCCCAATTTTTGATGGCTGTGCTCTGAAGAACCATATATGCACCACTGGAAAAGCCAAAGCAATGTGACCCATCCTTTCGCGGCGTACACTTTTTTGAGTTACTTCAACTCCGCATCGATCGCAGATGATTCCTTTGTAACGAATTCGTTTATATTTGCCGCAAAAACATTCCCAATCACGAGTAGGTCCAAAGATTTTCTCACAGAACAATCCGTCTTTTTCGGGTCTATAAGACCTATAGTTTATTGTTTCTGGTTTAGTTACTTCTCCATAAGATCGAGATAGTATGTCATCGGGACTAGCAAGACTAATAGTTAAACTATCAATATCACGCATTGCATTTTCTTGAATTCTAAAGGACATTTTATTGTCTCCTAATTTCTAATTAAATAAAGTTCTTATTGCTTTAATTTATTTTAACATCAAGGCCTAATCCTTGAAGTTCTTTTATTAAAACATTGAACGATTCCGGAATATTTGGTTCCATTAAGTTTTCGCCTTTTACAATTGCTTCGTATACCTTTGCTCTGCCAGCAACGTCATCGCTTTTCACTGTTAATATTTCTTGAAGTATGTGGGCTGCACCATATCCTTCTAAAGCCCAAACCTCCATTTCACCAAATCTTTGACCACCAAATTGTGCCTTGCCACCTAATGGCTGTTGAGTAATTAACGAGTATGGCCCAATTGAACGAGCGTGAATTTTATCATCTACAAGATGGCTGAGCTTCATCATATAAATATACCCGCATGTCACCTTCTGATGAAATTTCTCACCGCTTCTTCCATCGTAAAGATCTGTTTTACTTCCTTTTTCAAGCCCTGCTTTCTCAAGCCATTGGTCTACGTCTTCAATCTTAGCTCCATCAAAGATTGGAGTTGCAAATTTGACACCTAATTTTTTACCAGCCCATCCTAAAGCTGTTTCATATAACTGCCCTAAATTCATTCTTGAGGGTACCCCAAGAGGATTTAGTACGATGTCAACTGGAGTACCATCTGGCAAGAAAGGCATTTCTTCAACGGGAACGATTTTGGCAACAACGCCTTTGTTACCATGACGACCAGCCATTTTATCGCCTACAGACACTTTTCTTTTCTTGGCAACATATACTTTGGCGAGCTGAACTATTCCTGGTGGAAGTTCATCTCCACTAGTAATTTTTATTTTTTCTCTTTTATAATCTTCTTCAAGATCTGCAAGTACATCAAAATAGTTTCTGTATAAAGTATTTATATGGCTGTTAGTTCTTTTTGAGTCAACCCAGTCTAAAGTATAATCTAATTTCGTAACATCTTCCATTGAGGAAAAGGTTGTTTCCTTAAGTGCAGTTCCACTTCGAATTACAACGCTGCCGTCTAAATCTCTAATACCAACTGAGGTCATTCCATCAGTAAGCTTTGTGAGCTTCTCAATTAATTTCTCATAGTGATTTTTTAGTGCCGCTTTATGGTTATGTTCAAGATTATCGAGTTGTTTTTTCTCAACTTTTTTAGATTCGTTGTCTTTTTTCTTTCTACTAAATAACCTTGTTTTAATCACAACTCCTTTTAATCCTGGAGGTGCTTTCAAGGATGCATCTTTAACATCACCTGCTTTGTCTCCAAATATTGCCCGCAATAATTTTTCTTCGGGGGTAGGGTCAGTTTCACCTTTTGGTGTTATTTTACCAATAAGAATATCGCCTTCCTTAACTTCAGCACCTTCTCTAATAATACCAAACTCATCAAGGTTTTTAACGGATTCTTCACTAACATTTGGAATTTCTCTTGTTAGTTCTTCTTCACCTCGTTTTGTTTCCCTAACCTGAAGTTCGAATTCTTCGATGTGAATTGATGTATAAGCATCTTCGCTAACTAGCTTTTCACTTAGAATGATAGCATCTTCAAAATTGTATCCTCTCCACGGCATAAACGCAACCAAAACATTTCTCCCTAAAGCAAGTTCGCCTCCATCTGTTGCACTACCGTCAGCCAGTGCATCTCCTTTTGCAATTCTTTGCTTTTCTTTTACTAATGGAATTTGGTTAACACATGTTTCCTGATTTGTTCCGTGAAACTTTTTAAGTTTATAAACTACTCTTCGTACATCATTAAAATTTGTTAATGCTTCAATGCTATTAGGATTAATATCATATTTCACTACAATTTGATTTGCGTCCACATAATCTACAATACCATCATCTTCTGCTACGAGAACTGCACGAGAATCATTTGCCACTTTTTTCTCAAGACCAGTTCCAACTATTGGTGCTTCTGGCTTAAGCAAAGGTACGGCTTGCCGCTGCATGTTAGATCCCATTAATGCACGGTTAGCATCATCATGCTCAAGAAACGGAATTAAAGCTGCAGCTGCACTAACTATTTGGGCCGGTGCAACATCCATGTATTGAATATTTTCAGGATTCGCAACTGGAAATTCACCCTTATAACGACATTTGACTCTTTCGTTAACGAATTTTGATTGCTCATTTAAAGCAGCATTTGCTTGTGCTATTGTATGATAATCTTCTTGTTCAGCAGTTAGATACTCAACTTCTGTTGTAACTTTTCCTTTTGAAACTTTTCTGTATGGAGTTTCAATAAATCCGTAGCGATTAACTCTTCCATAAATAGTTAATGAAGAAATTAATCCGATGTTAGGTCCTTCGGGAGTTTCGATAGGACAAAGACGACCATAATGTGTATAGTGAACGTCACGAACTTCAAAACCAGCTCTTTCTCGAGTTAAACCTCCTGGCCCAAGAGCAGACATTCGGCGTTTATGTGTCAATTCAGCTAGCGGATTTGTTTGATCCATAAATTGCGAAAGCTGGTTTGTACCA
>JACAFC010000174.1 GCA_013388515.1 Ignavibacteriaceae bacterium
ATGATACACCTTGTCGGCTTCAGATTCTAAAGATTTTACAACCTTCATTTCGTTTACACGCTTAACCTTCAAATCTTGTATAGCAGTTCCAAGCTCTCGGATTTGCTCATGAACGATGGAAGCCAGCTTATCAGCATGTTCTATTTTTTTATTGATATTAAATGTTTCAACTCTCACTGTTGCACCAAGCAGCATGTCGCTAACATCATCCAATCTTTTTACCAATGCAAAAATATCTTCGCGGTCAAATGGAGTTATGAATGTTTTATTTAACCTTTTGGTTATCTTATACGAAATTTCATCACACATCACTTCAAGGGGCTTCATTTTTAGTATGTGATTTTGCTCGTTGTCAAACTGGAAAACTTTCTCGGCATGTGTTGCCATTTCCTCAATAATAGAAATCATTTCCTTGAAGTCTTCAAAGTACTTTTCTTCTTTAGGCATAAGTTTTTTAAACATGGTTTTTTTCCATAAAATTGTTGCCTCAAATATAAAACGATGCGTTTTATTTATCCAAAAAAATAAACCAAGTTCTAATATTAATTACACCGCTTTTGTTATATTTTCAAACAAAAAATGGATTTAGGAGGAAAGTACGATCGAAAATAAAAAGAATACTCAAAGTGAAGTTGAAAAAATTGTATCACTCGCAAAAAGACGCGGGTATGTATTTCAATCAAGTGAAATTTATGGCGGCTTAAATGGCTGTTGGGATTATGGCCCTCTTGGTGTCGAACTTCTAAAAAACATTAAGGAAGAGTGGTGGAAGTTCATGACTTACCGCGAAGATGTTGAAGGTTTAGATGCCTCAATACTTATGCATCCTCGTGTGTGGGAAGCTTCTGGGCATGTTGAGAATTTCACGGATCCAATGATTGACTGCAAGCAATGCAAAGCACGTTTTCGTTTGGATGTTCTTGGTGATTCAATCAACGAAAAGAAAAAAGATAAAGCTGTTGCTGAACTAAAAAATGATTTTAAGACCAATGCATCCATTTTATAAAGGATTGAAACCAAAATTAAAAATCATGGAGATGATGATCCTTTTAATTTGCTTTTGGAAGATGCTGATATTGGTAAAACACTTCTTTCAAAATTAAACTGCCCTCAATGCGGCAATGCAAATACTTTTACAGATGCGCGCAAGTTTAATCTCATGTTCAAAACTTTCATAGGTCCGGTTGAAGATTCAAGCGCCGTTGTTTATTTAAGACCTGAAACTGCTCAAGGCATTTTTGTTAACTTCCTTAATGTTCAAGGCAGCGCTCGTCAAAAGATTCCATTCGGCATTGCGCAAATCGGTAAAGCATTCCGTAATGAAATCAACACAAAAAATTTTTTGTTTATAACAAGAGAATTTGAACAGATGGAAATGCAATTTTTTGTTAATCCAAAAGATGACAAGAAATGGTATGATTACTGGAAAACTGAACGCTTAAATTGGTTTGTTTCATTAGGAATGAGAAAAGAAAAGTTAAGATATCATGATCATCATCCAACTAAACTGGCTCATTATGCAAAAGAAGCCACTGACATTGAGTATGAATTTCCTTTTGGGTGGGGTGAAATTGAAGGTGTTCATAATAGAACTAACTTTGATTTAAGCAGGCATGAAGAATATTCTGGTAAATCACTAAAATATTTTGATGAAGAATCAAAAGAAAAGTTTGTTCCGTTTATTATTGAAACCTCTGCTGGTGCAAGCCGTTCATTCATGGCATTCTTAGTTGATTCACTTTATGAAGAAGAAGTTAAAGGCGAACAAAGAACCGTTCTTAGATTGCATCCTAAACTTGCACCAATTAAAGTTGGAATTTTTCCTCTTGTTAATAAAGATGGAATGCCTGAAATTGCCCGCAATATTGAGGCTGATTTGAGAAAACATCTCAAAGTTTTTTATGATGATAAGGGTGCTGTTGGAAGAAGATATCGAAGGCAGGATGAAGCTGGAACCCCGTATTGCGTAACCATCGATACTGAAACTCTGCAAAACCAAACTGTTACTGTTAGGGATAGAGATTCGATGGAACAAATTCGTGTATCAAACGATAAGCTGAAAGAATATTTTGTTCAAAAAATTCTAACTGCGCAGGATTGAAAATTGAGCTTTAAACAATTTTGTACTAAAGTCTTAGCTATTGGTTGGAATGTCCTAACCCCAGTCTTAAGACTGGGGTTAGTTCAAAAGGCGATACCATTTGGTTTTACCCACAAGATAATAAACATAAGACATGGGAACAGTTGGACTAAAGTCCATCTTAAATTGGTTGATCTTATAACCCCAGCTTTAAAGCTGGGGTTAACTAATAAAAAGGGAGCATTGGGCTTTAGCCCTGAGGTATTTCGAATGGTAATAATCATTATCCTGCTGACTTTTTTTTTAAATCAAAACTCTTTTGCCCAGTCTTTACATTTTGATTCACTTGTTACCACTGGCATCAAGCAAATATACAGTATCAACTTTAGTGATGCCGAAGTAACATTTAGAAAGCTAATGGCTGACTATCCTGAACATCCTGCCGGAAGATTTTTTCTTGCAATGATAGATTGGTGGAGGATTCTTGTTGATCTTGATGTGGATACTTATGATGAACTATTTTTTCAAAAACTTGAAGATGTAATTTTTAACTGTGATCAAATTCTTGAAAAGGATCCCAAAAATGTAGATGCTTTGTTCTTTAAAGGCGGTGCAATAGGGTTCAGGGGAAGGCTGCGTGCATATAGAGAAAGCTGGCTTAAAGCTGCAGATGATGGACGAGAAGCGCTGCCAATTGTAGAAGAAGCCTCTGCACTTGATCCGAATAACGTCGATGTTCAGCTTGGTTTCGGCATTTACAATTACTATGCAGATGTAATTCCAAATCAATATCCTATGCTTAAGCCATTAATGATTTTTTTTCCCAGCGGAAACCGAAGCAAAGGAATTGAGCAGTTAACCAACACTGCAAATAACGGAAAGTATGCAAAGTATGAAGCTAGATATTTCCTTATGACGCTTTTTTACACTTATGAAAATAATCCTTACAAAGCCGATGAATTTGCAGACATGCTTGTGAATGATTTTCCAAATAACCCGATCTTTGAAAAGTGGAAAGGGAGAATACAAGTTAAAAGAGGAGATTACTACTCAGGTTCAAAAATATTTTCAAGTGTACTTACTAAAGCTGAAAAAAATCTTCCCGGGTATAACACTCAAAAAACAAAAAGGGAAGCAAGTTATTATGTTGGGTTGCAGTATCGTAATATCAACCAGTTGGATTCAGCAAAATATTATTTTCAATTATGCGCAGATATTTCAAAAGAAATTGATTCGAAGGAAGAATCTGGTTTTTGGATAAATGCTTTACTTTATTTAGGAATGATTCATGACCAGCTAGGAAATAGGAATGAAGCCGTTAGTTACTATAAAAAGCTCCTTGAAATGCGCGAGTATCTGAATTCTCACGATCTTGCTGAAAAATATTTGAAGGAACCATTTAAGAATTAATTTTTTTTGTCACAATGATGGCGTTGCCATCGAAGTGTGACACAAGAGATGTGTGTCATGTTTCGACAGGCCTGTCTGCCGACAGGCAGGCTCAACAAGACATTCTGTTTTCATCTAAATCTGTAGGACACAATGCATTGTGTCCCTACAATCCTATCCTCAATAATTCTATTTCAAACATCTTTGAACTGTTAACTAAATCTTTGTGTGATAAAATTTTAGCTTGAAAAGTTATATTCTTGCTTTCATCCGGCCAATCAGCAATAGAAGTGGAATAAATTATTGATCCAATTATTGGACTTAAGCCTGCAATAACTGATGTGACATAAGGCGGCTCTTCTATACCAGAAAAAGCTATTGCCGTTCCAATGCCCAATGATAATAATGAAGAAACATGTGTTAACCAAAACGAATGATTTGGATTTTCCGCTTTAGCCGCCCAGTGCACACCCAATGAAACACCGCCAGTATAACTAAGAACAGAAAGAATTATCAAATTTGTGTTTAGTTTTTTATTATTATCGCCTTGGTCAACAATTGTAGCGGAAAAGGGAATGATAGCCAATCCTCCCCCCACGACAAATCCTAAAAATGCTTGGGCCAGAATATTGCCGGCAGAATGTTTATGTATTTCCAAATTATTCGTTGTCAAAGAATCATTTGGAAACTTACTTAATTTTGTTGAAGATGACTTTACAAAATCAATTTTGGCAGATGAATAAAGAGGCTGCTGAGCTTGTAAACCAAAGCTCAAATAAAATAATGAAATTAACAAAAGTAATCTGCGCATAACTTCCCCAAAGAAATTTGTCTATCTATATAGTTACAAACTGAATTCAAATCCTGCGAAAAAAGATGAATAAGTTCCACGGACACTAAACAATCCATAGTAATTTGAATTAAGATAAGAGTTCAGTTTATAGGCTAAAACTAATTTAAAATTTTCGGATAATGGACGTAGGATACCTGCGCCTAACCCAATTCCTAATAAATGCTCTTCTTCTTCCTTCCCCGGATAGTTTGCGAAGAAACCCACTAATTCATCTGTATTTGGATCATATCCTTTATTATGACTATAGCCAGTATAGTTTAAATACGAATATCCTAATTCGAAATTGAGGAACGAAGTAAAAATTTTATTTGAATGGAAATTCCATTTAGTTCCAATAAAAATTGGAATTAAAACATGATCATCAGCTGCAGTAACTTTAAATATTTTGGGATTTTGTAAACTTGATCTATAGGAATGATAATAAGCATAAAATCGTTCCCACGCGGCATATGAAGTATTAAGGTAAAATTGGAAGTTTGGATTCATCGAATAATTTAGTTGAACGGAAGTACTTAAACCCGAAGTAGAACTCATTGGTTTTATAATTCCACCACCAAGTTGAATTGAAAATTGCTCTTGAGCGTGAATAAAATCAGTAGAAATTAAAATGATAAGAACAAACAATGAAAAAAGTACTTTGTTCATTTGCGGCCCCTTTCTTAATGTTTAAGAAATTAATACTTTTTACTAATCATTATTATAATGATGTTGAAACACTCACTCTATGCAGAGCCCCAATTACTCCCATTGATGAAAAGCCATAATCAAATGTGTAGTTAGAAATTAAAGCGCCGAGACCGGCATTAAATCCAGCAATTCCTGCTGAGGTGCCAATCTTCAAGTCATTTCTTTTTTCGTTATCGTAGCCAAAACGTAATCTTAAAACTTTGCTTAAAGTAAACTCAGCACCTAAACTGAAAGCTTTGAATCTCTGTACAAAATCATCTCTTTCAGCATTCAGTTTATGAAAATCGAGTGAAAGACGTAAAGGTAAGTGAGCTAATTTTTTAGAAACTCCAACTACAATATCTAATGGTAATTGTTCCTTTGTTTCATAGTATGATGAAAGCTGAGTTCCAACATTTAATGCAGCGAACCCAACAACTAAATTTTCATCCGCGATGATGTAATTTAGTCCTAAATCAAAACCAAGGCCAGAAGCACTTCTATCGGCAATTTTGGAATAAATGAATTTAACATTAGCACCGTAATTAAAATTTTCATCCAAAGCATTTGAGTAACCTAAAATAAAAGCAACTTCACCTGCGCCAAATTCACCGCCTCTGTTTCCAAATTCATCTGCCTCGGTAAATGTTCCATAATTTATGTACTTAACTGCTCCTCCAAAGCGGCCAATATCTTCAAATTCCATCGAGTAACTTAGGCTTGCTAGATTTATATCTAATAAATGTTTTACAAATGAAAACGATATCGGATTATCAATAAGTGAATTAATTCCCGCCGGATTATAAAAGATTACGTTAGGGTCATCATTATTTGAAACGAAAGTACCTGCCAATGCTGCGGCTCGTGCACTCATATCAACTCTTAGAAATTCGAAAGTATTTTGACTGAAAGCGTTGCTGGAAAAAAATGATAGAACTGAAAATATGACTAGTGCAGTTGATTTCATAAACTTCCTTAAAAATTCATGCGTTATTTAAGCATATTAAAAAATAAAGGCAAGGCGAAAGTAATGGTAAAATCAATGCAGTGTTTCATTAGATGAGACTCACCTAACTCCACACTTGCATTGCAAAGTGAGTCTCATCTGATACACATTACTTAATTAGACCCTCAGGTACACCATTAGGAAATGTTTTGTCAATTGCCTGCTGAATTTTCTGAATGCGATTTTCCGGGTTTGGATGTGTAGAGAAAAACTCTGGCTGCCTTTGCCCGCCTGATGATTCTGCAAGAATTTCCATAACTCTGATCATTCCTCTAGGATCATAGCCAGCTTCAGACATAAATCTTACTCCTAGTTCATCAGATTCAAGTTCATCTTCTCTTCCATAATTCATGTTAACCATTTGTCCAATAACTGCCGCAGTTTGAGCAGTGGAATAATTCTCAGAGCCGATTAAAACTGCATTGATAAGTCCTTCAGTAAGATTTTGTTTTGCCATCCGTTGTGCTGAATGACGTGCAATTACGTGTCCGACCTCATGACCAAGCACTCCAGCAAGTTGAGCATTCGATTCTAATCTTGACAGCAAAGCATATGTAATAAATACTTGTCCGCCAGGTAGTGCAAAAGCATTTACAGTGTTTTGATCTGCAAGCAAATGAAATTCAAATTGCCAATCAGTTGAGTTAGCGGCACTTTTCCTAACAACATCATTACCAATTTTATCAACTAAATCTTGCATTGACTGATCTGGGAAAAGCCCGCCAAACTGCTGAACCATTTCCGGTACAGCTTGCATTCCCAATGCTATTTCCTGTTCTTTAGAAATGCTGATGTGCTGTTTTTCTCCGGTAACCGGGTTGTACTCACTTGAGCTGAAATAAGAGATTAAAGAAATGATTCCAATTACAACGGCCATTAATAATCTTGCTTTACCGCTGCTTCTTTGTCCTATTGGTGAATTGCCAGGTATTCTTGATGATAGCATTTTATTCCTCCTTTCCAGTTTCCACAGGAATAAATTTTTCAACTTCAAGTACTTCATAAACCCCGCCGGCAACAGCGCCAAAAATGATATGAGAAAGTAGCATCTCCCAGCCTTTAATCAAATAAAACCAAGGAAAAAAATAGGTGATTGAAAAGAAGTTGATACCATATAAACATAAACCAAAGATTGCACCGCCAATAATTCCAACTAACAATCCCCAACGATGGATAATGAAAGCTAAAAGAATTGCGGCTCCAATAGAAATAATTAAATGAGTTACCAGTGCAGCAATCAATGCAGTTAAATGAAAATTTGCTGGCGGAGGGAGAATACTTTGACCAATAGAAATTGAAGCAATGTAACGGACAATGATCCAGGCATTCCAACCTCGGATTGCTGGTACGAACAGTAATATTAATAGTAGTAAAACTGCACTCGAGATTATGCCGGAACGGATTGCTGCTTTCCAATCCATCACTTGTTTTAGTTTTGTTTTGGCGTTTATCATATAATCCTCTTTCAGTTGGAATATCTTCTACCAGAAATATAATAAACAATAAATCAATGATGAATATTATTGGTTAAGTCGTTTATTCTATGAAGACATTACAAGCGGAGCCACTGATGGGTTAATATCAATTAATAAAAACTAGCTTGACTTTGAAAAAACGTTTCTCTAAAATTCCACTGTATATTTAAGGGGCTATATGTGGGAATCTTTCTAAGTACTTTGGCACAGTTTTTTACTCTCTCTCTCTCTCTCTCTCTCTCTGCATTGCGAGGGAACAGTGAAAGAACATATTTTGTTCACTTTGCTGTTAACTTATCTTTCCTTTCTAATATCTGTTTCTAATTTTTATTACTTTCCAAGTGGATTTACTTAACATAAAGAAAGTAAGTAAATTATTTTTAAACCAAGGAATTGTAAAATGATAAAGATATTTAGCATAATTTTTTGGCTCAATATTTCTACTGTACAAATATTATCGCAACAACCTAATTTTTTTCCGATGAATATCGGAAATGAATATCAAATGTATGATGGGTATAGTTATCAATTCGGAAAGATTGAAAGGGATACTACGTATCTAAACGGTAAAACGTATTTTCATTTACCTTCTCCCTTCGATTTTCAGGATTGTAGAGTTGATTCAGAAGGAAATATTCTTTCGATATCAAGAGTTTTTTTTGGTGGGCCACCAAGTCCCGAAGAATATATGGTATTTAAAGCGGATGCAATATTAGATGAAGTTTGGCCTGTCGCTTGGGATTATAATATAGTTATTGACACTGGTTATGCAAGATGTATTTATGTTGATAGTGGATTTATTTTTGGGAAAAATAGACTTATTAAAGGTGTTCTGGTATTTGATGCATCATATTACTACTATTATTTTTGGTTAGCCGAAGGAATTGGATTAGTTCGAGAACAGTATGATGATGGAACAACATCAGTTCTGAATTATGCAAAAATTAATGGAAACATTTATGGTACACTGGTTTCTGTTAATGATGAATTACCAATTCAGCCAACAGAATTAGTAGTCTCACAGAATTACCCAAATCCATTTAATGGCTTAACTATTATTGATGTCAGTTTTTCAGGGAATCCGATTGAAAAAAAAATTATTCTAAGTATTTACAATATTCTTGGATCCAAGGTATTCGAAGATAAATATCAAGTGGATGGTAAATTATCGGTTAGATTAATTTCAGAAACTATGAATCTAAGCTCCGGTATATATATATATAAAGTGACTTATGGTTATACAACAGTTACAAAAAAATTCTTATTACTCAAATAAAGGGATTTTAAAATGAAACAATTTCTTATTTCTCTAATATTTATTTATGCAAATATCATTTATTCTCAGTCAGATTATCAATGTGGAATGCCACCCAATTATCAAGAAACTTATCAGCCTGGATATCAAGTCAACTATCCACAAATTGGTGGTCAATTTGCACCAGCAAAAACACTGAACGGTGCTTATTTAAGAATTTTTTGTGTATTTGCTCAATTCCAGGGTGACAATAAAGACCCTAATGATCCAAACTGGCCGGTAAATCAAATGCCAGTCTGGGCAAATTCATTTATTGGTACGAATATTAACCAAGCTCCTTATCCAATCAATACTTTAAGCAATTATTTTTATCAAATGTCAAATGGAACAAATCACATAATAGGGTATATTCATCCAACGTTGATAACTGTAAATGCTCCAAGTACACAATACTATGGCACAAGCAATCGTACAGTTTTACAACAAATTGATGCCACTGTGAATTTTACATACTTTGATCAATGGAGTATGCCAGGTACATACCAACAAACTCCCAATCAGCAAGATAATTATGTTGATGCAATATATATTATTTGGAGAAATATTGATTATGATACTTGGGGAGGAATAGCAAATTTGGGTTTAACATATCCTAATAATCCTTATATAACGAATGACGGAGCAAGAATTGCTGATAGAATACCCACCATTAGTATGACATTGGATATTGGGGGTAAAAGTGATTACACATTTCAAAATAAATTAGGATTATTGGCACATGAATATGGACATTATTTATTCGGTGCTGGACATAATTTTGAATTGGCGGCTTGTTCGGGAACGGCTCAAAGGGGTCTTGGTTTAATGCCTGCTTGGGCAGGTTCATTGGCAATGAATCCGCATGAGAAATTCTTATTAGGTTATACTACTTATACTGATGTTTTTTATGATACACCTAAAACACTCGCGGATTATCAAACTTCTCATATCTCATAAAGGATCCCAATTCCATTATTTGTCGATGGTTTACCGAACTATAATTCAACGGAATTTTTCGTTATTGCAAATCATCAAAAAAGTTCTGTTTATGAACTGACTAAAGCTACTGGCATATATGTTTACCATGTAAAAAATATATTTTACGGTCACAATCACATGGATATGATTGCAGCTGATGGACTCTGGCAGTGGTCTGTGGTAGATTGGATTACACCTGTAGGTCTAGGCGGACCAGCTGATTGGGATTGTATAAATGGTAGGTTAAGCCCGGATCCTCAAAAGCTTCCCATTATTAAAAAGGTAATCACTGATCGAGTTTACGGTAGAGACGAGTTGCAAGAAGTGGTCCGAGCACAGTATCCCGTACCTGGATCATATTATGGTATTTTTTATTGGTGGGACAAATGGTACGACGAATATGGAGGCAGAGTTGAATCTCCATACGGGGATTCACAAGATGCATTTAATATTGGGTACAACCAAGTATTTTCAAAATACAGCAATCCACCTACCTATGACAAGCTAAGAAATCCTATCGAAATGGCAGTAGAATTAATAAGCAACAATAATGGTCAGTTTAACCTACAATTCCGTATGAGTTCAAGTACAGCATTAGATGCCCCACCCTCCAAACCTCAAAACTTGAAAGTAACAATTGATGCTTTAGGTAAATCCGTTCTTAGTTGGGAAGCTAATAATGAACCGGATATTATTACGGGAGGTAAGTATAAAATTTATCGAGCGGAAACATGTTCACCGGGAGAGACTCCATTATTTGAGTTGGTTACATCAATTAATGCTTACGTGAGTGGTCAGCCGGTGACAACATATACTGACGGTGCAGCACGAAATGGTGTTTGTAAACTGCATTATAAAATTTCAGCATTCGATAATACAAATAAGGAATCTGTTCCATCTGATACGGTTTGTAGAGTTGGACATTTAAAGAAGGAAAGTGGAAAAGGTTCAACACCCATCGCTAACTACCAACTGTATAATAATTATCCCAACCCATTTAATCCAACGACCACAATTTATTATGATGTGAAAGATCATGGTTTTGTCAACCTCACAATATTCGATATTCTAGGAAGGGAAGTTTTAAATCTTGTAAATGAGGACAAAGAAGAAGGTCAATATTCCATCGACTTTGACGCAAGCAATTTACCAAGTGGAGTTTATATCTACACTCTCCGAGTAAATGATTTTACGGCAAGTAAAAAGATGACGGTTCTCAAATAGTCTGTCAATTCAAGTGAGATTCACCTTTTAGGTGGGTCTCACTTGGGGTTTCTCTTTCCCTTGCGTAAGCAATTCTGCCTAATTAAATTTACCCGCAAAAAATAAGGAAGTATATGAACTCGCTTAAAACTGTATTTTTAATGAC